>NZ_JAEQCB010000122.1:0-32411 GCF_020738785.1 Microcoleus sp. PH2017_05_CCC_O_A
TGATTATCGTCATCGCCTTCTGTAACTCTACATTTCCTCCATAAATTCAAACAGAGAATTACAGCAAAAGGCACGAAAAATACAACTGCTGGAACTATCCAAAAAGCACCACCGCCAATCAGACTATCGCCATCTGGCGTGATACAGCTAGAATTAGCCGCCTCGATACAGTCCCGCCATTTCCAGTACCGCACATAAAACAGATAAAAGAAAAAAGAAGAGCAAAACAGACAGACACTCATTATAATATAAGACATCTGATTACAAAAACAAGAGTTAATTGAAGAACTTTTCTATTTCTTATTAAAAAAACGGCAGACAAATTCACCAGGATTGTTTTGTCCAAACGCCAAAACAGTGCCATCTTGCTTAACTGTACTGTGGCTGCGGCAATTGTAGACTTCCAGAGGCTGCTTGACTCCATCAACACTCAGAATTACCCTGTATTCCCAGTAGTTTTTCGCACTGCGCTTGATATCGACAATGCAAATCTCGCGCCCTTGATAGTTGCGACAGACAGAAGCCTCAGCCGGAAGCGCGGCGCCGAAAAAACAGATTAATAGCAACAAGTAGCAAGCATATTTCATGATTCGCGATCTATTCTACTGCATAACCAGTAAACTTTCGCATAAACGGCGGCTGAAATCCCCACACAATGTCCTCCTTGGGAACTCCGGCTATGACTAAATCTTCAGCAATATCATCTTCAGTCGCATTCCATTGCAGCCAAATTTTCCCGCCCTTGATATCAATGTGAATGCTACAGTGATGCACTCTAGTCTGTTTGTCCCAGCCCACATAGAAGATTTGGTAATGATCTCGTTCTGTATCAAGAATTGTCTCGACTTCAATGTCTCCGTGGGCAGGTTTGCGGTTGCCGTACTCCATTAACATTTGCTGTACAATTTGCCGATATTTGATTAGTTTTTCCATTTAACAATTACCTCAATTGCTGTATCATAAACTATCATTTTTAGCTGATTTTCCTCCACTCTTGCTTTCGGAAAATCTAGTTGAAAGAATTATTCGTAAGTTATTAATGGCACAGCCAAGTACAAAATGCGATCGGGTTCTTTTTCTTTCAGTGCAGCTCGGTAATTAATGAACTGCCCCAAAGCTCTGTGGAATTCGGAGATTGCCGACGATTTTGTCAAAAAGCTTTTAACTTCAACGGCAATTTTTTCGCCTTGCCTTTCTGCTGCAATCAGCCTTTCTGCTCCCAGATCGATCGACATATCTACACCGCCCACACTAATCGGAAACGGATCGTGGGTAATATGCCAGCCTTCTTTTTGCAAAGCTGTTTTGACAACTTCATGAAAAACATCTTGATGCACTCTGAATAAAGAAACCGGGTTTTCAGCGAATTTGTGGGTAGGAATGAAGTATTTCGTAAAAAGCCCGGTTTCTAGACCCCACATTTAGCGTGATGATGGTAGCTGGATTTCGATACCTACTTTCTCGCCTAAATCGATCGCACTACTAGCAAAATCAGTCATCCCTGCGATCGGAATTGCGATCGCAGTTGCCGCCCCAATCATCGCAGTCAAGCTCTTCTTTAACCTGGCTTTATTCCATTGGCTTTCCGGTTTTTTGATTTCAGCTTCGACATCTGATGAAATTAGTTTCAAAATTTCCGCCGTATTAGCGTTATTGATTTCAATGCCACCAGATGCTGTTTGTTGGGCGTTGTCTTTCATTTCGTTCGCGACAGCGACGCTGCCGATTTGTGCACCGGAGAAGTTATTATGTTGGGGAGTATTTTGAGTCATTTTTGCTTCGGCTTTATTAATAATAGGTCTACTAACTGCTAGTTTAGTGATTTCTACAAGGTCGTCATATTCTCTTCCGTATTTGTCATCGCCCCTTTGCCTTCTGCGCCGAAGTTCGATCGACTCATACCCATCCAACAACGGCCGCAAATCCAGTTTAAGTTTCAGTTTCCCCACACGCACCGTATTCTCGCCCATCTCCTCCAATCCTAGCAACTCCTCGTAATCCAGCGGATCGGCATCGGGATAACCCGGAACCGGCACCCATTGACTGATTTCCAGATTCGCAAAAGAATTGTGGATTTTGCTAAACGTATCCCGAATCATGCTCAAAAAAGAACGTCGCGTCGATTCCCGCCCGCTAACCGCGATCGAGATTTTCTCATCTTCCGGGTCAGACTTAATTCGGGCGATATTGTACACTTCAGCGCCTTCGGTGTACTCCAGCATTACCCCCGTGCGCCAGTGGGTGCAGTTGTGGATTTTCTCGTGCATGAGGACGATGAAACGCGACAGGATGCTGTCGGGGAGGATGCGGTAGTGATATTGAAATTCCAGGGTTTCGCCTTCGAGTTCGGTGTTTTCCGGTTGTTCTTTCGGCAAAATGCCGGGTATCAGGAAAGTCCGTGGGGTGCAATGGCTGAGGGGGAAGCAGAGTTGAAATTCGCCCATCAACTCGGTGAGGCAATTGTAACGGTGGCTGGGATATTTAGTTGAGTCGAGGATGCGGCTGAGATCGGCGTGGGTGAGAATGCCTTTGGTTTTGACTTTGAGTGCGTCGTCGCTGAGGAGAGCATAGATGCCTTCTGTCACCCAGTGGGGATTGAGGATGTTGGTGGATTGCAGGATGGGGTGTTCGCGGAAGTTGAGGACAATGCCCAGGTTGTGCAGCAGTCCGATGAGTTGGGTTTGATCGGTTTCTGCGAGGATGTTTTCTGTGGCGCAGATGGTGGCGTATTCGCTGATGCTGATGAAATCTTTGTCGAGGTTTTCCAGGCGCTGCTTGACTTGGAACCAGCTTAGCGGCAAAAGATCGTAGACTTCTTTGAGTTCGGAGATTTCGGTGTGGATGGCGCTGCGGAGTTCGTCGATGCCGGTGCCGCTTTGGCAGGAGGTTTCGATAATCGCTTTGATGTTGGGATATTTGTCGCGCAAGGCTTTGCGGTTGAGATCCAGGGGTTGTTCGTCGCACTTGTTGCCGACGAGGATGACGGGGGATGCGTCGCCGAAGCTTTCGATCAGTTTCAGCCAGTATTCGAGGCGGTTTTCGTCTTCGCTGGTGCGGCAGTTGGAGACGAGGAGGTAGAGGCTGCGTTTGGTGAGGAAAAATTGGTGGGTGGCGTGGTAGATTTCTTGTCCGCCGAAGTCCCAGACGTTGAGTTTGACTGGTTTGGTGTTGACGGTAATTTGCCAGTCTGTGATGTTGAGTCCGTCGGTTTGGGGCTGGTTGGGGTTGTATTGGTTGTGGGTGAGGCGGTTGATCAGGGAGGTTTTGCCGACGCTGCCTTGTCCGACGAGGAGGACTTTGGCTTCGTTGAGGGGGAGGACTTCGCCACTGCGGAGTTGGCGGAGGTAGTTGAAGATGGCGGCGGGAGTACCTGGTTTTTCTCTCCAGTTTGCCGGGCCTAGAACTTCTGGAGAAATGGGCAGGGGATTGTTGCGGAGGTCGAGTTTTTCAAGTTTTGGGAGTGTTTCTAAGCATTCGGGAATCTTTTCAATTTTATTGTTATCAAGTTCGAGTTCAGTGAGATTAGTTAATTGGGCGATCGCCTCTGGGATTACCGTAATCTGATTGTGACCGAGGTAAAGTTCTGTCAGATTTGACAGTTGGGCGATCGCATCTGGAATTTCGGTAATCTGATTCTCACTGAGGGAAAGTTCTGTCAGATTGGACAGTTGGCCGATGACTTCAGGGATGGATGTAATCTGATTCTCACTGAGGTAAAGTCTGGTCAGATTGGACAGTTGGCCAATGACTTTAGGGATGGATGTAATCTGATTTAAACCGAGAGAAAGTCGTATCAGATTTGACAGTTGAGCAAGCACTTCTGGGATTTCGGTAATCTGATTGCGATTGAGGAAAAGCTCTGTCAAATTCGACAGTTGGGTAATCGCTCCTGGGATTTCGGTAATCTGATTGCCATAGAGAACAAGCTTTGTCAGATTCGATAGTTGGCAAATCGCTTTTGGGATTTGGGCAATCTGATTGCTACTGAGGTCAAGCTTTGTCAGATTTGGCATTTGGACGAGTGCTTCACACAGCTTTTCTAACGCATCTGGGACTTGTGCTATCTTATTATTACGAAGGAGAAGTTTCGTCAGATTTGGCATTTGGATGAGTGCTTCGCAAAGCTTTGCTAACGCATCTGGGATTCGTGCGATCTGATTGTCACTAAAGTCAAGCTCTGTCAGATTGGGCAGTTGAATGAGTGATTTGCAAAGCTTTGCTAACGCATCTGGAATTTGTGCGATCTGATTGTTACGGAGGTTAAGAAATGTCAGATTTGACAGTTGTGCGATCGCCTCTGATATTTCCGTTATTTGATTGTCACCAACGTTAAGCCATATCAGATTGGACAGTTTACCGATCGCATCTGGGATTGCCGTTATTTGATTTTCACTAAGGTTAAGAAATGTCAGATTTGACAGTTTACCGATCGCATCTGGGATTGCCGTTATTTGATTTTCACTAAGGCTAAGATGTGTCAGATTTGACAGTATCTCGATCCCCTCTGGGATCGAGGTAATCTGATTCCTACTGAGGTTAAGTATTTTTAAGTTGGTTAGTTGAAGAACAACATCAGGAAACTCAGTTAACTTATTCCCAACAAATTGTCCTTTCTGCTCATCGTACTTCTTCAATACCAACTTCTCAAGCTGCGTGCACTTGCCAATCTCCGGGGGCAATTCCTCCAACCCCAACCCCGCCAAATCCAATTCTGTCTGGCCCTCATCAGCCGCTTTGTCGATTAACTGCAACAACTCTTCTCGCGTCATATCTTTTGTCACAGGATTTTTTGGTTGGTGGGGAATTGGCCACCCGCGCAAAATCTAAGAAACCGGGTTTTTTTGAGTTTCTACGCTGTCACCAACAATTTTCGCAAAAACCCGGTTTCTGGCCACCCGTGACAATCTAAGAAACCGGGTTTTTTTGAGTTTCTGCGCCTGTCACCAATAATTTTCGCAAAAACCCGGTTTCTGGCCACCCGTGACAATCTAAGAAACCGGGTTTTTTTGAGTTTCTGCGCTGTCACCAACAATTTTCGTAAAAACCCGGTTTCTGGCCACCCGCGACAATCTAAGAAACCGGGTTTTTATGGGTTTCTGGGCTGTCACCAACAATTCTCGCAAAAACCCGGTTTCTGGCCACCCGCGACAATCTAAGAAACCGGGTTTTTTCCCATATCTAGGGCTGTCACCAATAATTCTCGCAAAAACCCGGTTTCTGGCCCCCGCGACAATCTAAGAAACCGGGTTTTTTTGGGTTTCTGCGCTGTCACCAACAATTCTCGCAAAAACCCGGTTTCTGGCCACTCGGTTTATGTTAGCGGGAGATGGACGATCTGATCTTGGTATTCATCATCGAATGAACCATCAGCAATCAAAATTAATTCCTCAATATTTTGCCCAATACTTAAATCTGAGTTCAAAACGAAAATCCCTGGAATATGTCTGCCGACCGCCATATTATCTGCCAGATGAACGGGCATTGACTTGCGGTTGTTCGTCACTAAAATAAAACGATTATCCTCACACCAAATCAAAATATCCGGATCGAGGGTACTTTTCGGAGGCGTACCAATGTCGCCCACTGCCCAAACTACTAGATCGGGGCGTTTCCGGCGAAGTTGTGTCGCATAAATTGGCGTAACATTCTCATCCATCAAATATTTAAGCGCCATTTCTCAAGCACCCTGGATCGCAGTTTGCCTTTCCCGTTCTGCCTTCAATTTTCGCAATCTTTCCGCAGCCGGATGAGGATTTGCTGCTTGTATTTTTCGCTGCTGATGCGACCATTCCAACCAATCTTGTATATATTGACTTACTGATTCCTTGTTCAGCAAATAATACAAAATAGTTGTGTAAACTTCTGCTAAAGTTAGAGATGGATAGAGTTGCTGAATTTCTTCGGCGGTGCGTTCCCGATACAAATACTCATATAGCACTGTCTCAATCCCGATGCGATGTCCTTTAATGCGAATATCATCCGCTGCTAAGAAATGAAAATACTCATTCAGTTCCATATTTAAACTTCCTCTTTTAGCTATCTACTATTTTACTATTCGGTTTGATGGGAAACTATAATGCGATCGATTTCTGCGCGGTGGCGATCGCCCCAACAAGCATATCAAATTTCCCCTGGAATTGGATTACCCCGCAAATCGAGTTTTTCCAGATTCTCCATGCAGTCGATCGCCCTTGGGATGGCTGTAATCTGATTATCATTCAGGTGAAGCTGTCTCAGATTCAACATTTGCGCGAGACTCTCAGGAATTTCTGCAATCTGATTGCTGCTGAGGTAAAGGTGTGTCAGATTCGAGAGTTGGGCCAGATCCTCTGGGATTGCTGTAATCTGATTGTATCGGAGGTTAAGTTCTGTCAGATTTGAGAGTTGGGCGATCGCCTGTGGTATTGCTGTAATCTGATTATCATTGAGCTTGAGCCCTGTCAGATGCGACAATTGGCATATCGCCTCTGGGATTTGGATAATCTGATTGCTCATCAGATAAAGCAGTGTCAGATTGGATAGTTGGGCGATCGCCTCTGGAATTGCTGTAATCTGATTTTTATCGAGATCGAGTCGTGTCAAATTCGACAGTTGACATATCGCTTCTGGGATTGCTGCAATCTGATTGCCGAGAAGGTCAAGCCGTGTTAAATTCGATAGCTGTCCTAGCGTATCTGGGATTGCTGCAATCTGATTTGTCATCAGGTAAAGCTGTGTCAAATTCGACAGTTTCCCGAGTTCCTCTGGGATGACTGCAATCTGATTGTTGCTGAGATTAAGCTGTGTTAAATTAGATAGTTGACTGAGAGTTTTCGGGATAGCTGCAATCTGATTTTTGCTAAAATTGAGCTGTGTTAAATTAAACAGTTGACCGAGAGTTTCTGGGATTGCTGTAATCTGATTTTTACTCAGGTTAAGTTCTGTCAGATTCGATAATTTACCGAGATCCTCTGGGATTGCTGTAATCTGATTGTTCGTGAGGTAAAGCCTTGTCAGATTGGATAGTTGGGCGAGAGAGTCTGGAATGGCTGCAATCCGATTATTATACAGGTCTAGGTCTGTCAGATTCGCTAGCTGGGCGATCGCATCTGGGATTTCGGTAATCTGATTGTAACTGAGATCGAGCAGTTTCAGGTTTGACAGTTTTCCGAGTGCCTCTGGGATGAAACTAATCCAATTATTATAGAGGTCAAGGTCTGTCAGATTGGATAGTTGGGCGATCGCATCTGGGATTTCTGCAATCTGATTGTAACTTAAGTCAAGCACTGACAGATGCGAGAGTTTGCAGATAGTTTCTGGGATTTCTGTTAAACCAATACCGCTCAAATCTAAACTTTCAAGTTGCGTACAGTTGGCAATCTCCGGTGGCAATTCCTGCAACTCCAATCCCGACAAATCAAGTTTTGTAAATTTTTCATCAGTAGCTAGATTAATTCGTCGCAGTGCTTCCTCGCGTGTCATATCCTTAGTCTCCGCGTGTGTTTCCCCGGCATCTTGCTTCTATTCTGGCAGAAATTTGGAAGATCCGGAACAATTGGCGATTGGAGGCGAGAAACCGCATCAAGGCGAGAAACTGGGTTTCTATGAATCCTTTGGTTGGGTGACGAGAAATAAGCGAGAGAAACCCGGTTTCTGAGATTTTTGCAAGGGGTGAGAAACCGGGTTTCTACGAGTTTTTGGTTGGGTGACAAGAAATATCGAGAGAAACCCGGTTTCTGAGATTTTCGCATGGGGCGAGAAACCGGGTTTCTATGAATCCTTTGGTTGGGTGATGAGAAATAAGCGAGAGAAACCCGGTTTCTGAGGTCTGCGTTACCAAGAGATGACAAATGGTGGTAGGCTTGGCATAGAAACTTGTTTGTTTATGAATCAAATTAAACGTGTTGCCATAGTGGGAGGAACCCACGGAAACGAACTCACAGGAGTTTACCTTGTGAAGAAGTTCGATCGCGCGCCAGAGTTAATTGGGCGATCGACTTTTGAAACAATCGCCCTGCTAGCCAACCCCAAAGCCTGCGAAATTGGCAGACGCTACATCGACATCGACCTCAACCGCTGCTTTCGCCAGCAAGATTTAGAAAATCCCCACCTCTCCAGCTACGAAGCCCAGCGGGCAAAAGAGATATATCACATTTTTAGCTCAAAAAACACCGAGCAACAAAGCTTAATCATCGATTTGCACAGCACCACATCGAACATGGGGCTAACATTTATTCTCGCCAGCCAGCATCCCTTTAACCTGCAACTAGCAGCTTATTTAACCTCTATCTATCCTCACCTCAAGTTACTGGCTTCGCCAAGCAATCATCAAGATAGTCCTTTGTTGCGATCGATTTCTGAGTTAGGCGGTACGCTGGAAGTTGGCGCAGTCGCGCAAGGTGTTTTAGATGCGTCTTGGTTTCAGCAAACCGAGCAAGTTATCGGGACAATATTAGATTGCACAGAAGCCTACAATCTAGGCACAATGCCCGTTGTCAATAATTCCCTGACTATTTATCAAAGCATTCGGGCGATCGACTATCCGAGAAACAACTCTGGAGAAATTCAGGCAATGATTCATCCTCAGCTACAATCGAAAGATTATGAAGCATTGAATCCGGGCGATCCAATGTTTTTGACCTTTGAGGGCGAGTCTGTTTTGTATGAAGGTAAATCGACCGTATATCCAATTTTTATTAACGAGGCGGCTTACTACGAAAAAGGAATTGCCATGTGTTTTACCCAAAAGGAAATTGTTCTTCATGGTTCGTAGTGAGGACTTTAGTCCTTCTTATTGCGGACTGAAGTCCTCACTACGAACCTTGTTTCTGGTTATTTCTCGGTTAGATTTTGGGATTCAGGTGACAAAAACTTTTCTTCAGGAATAGGACGAGAATCATGAAACTGCTTCCATACTTCCAAACTAAAAATGCAAGCAAGCAGCCATACAAAACCCGCAATATAACCAGCAATAACATCCGTAGGCCAGTGAACTCCGAGATAAAGCCGACTCAAACCAATGCCAGCAATTAATACAACTGTCAAGCCGTAAATCAACCAGCGCTGTCTGGGAAAGCGCGCAGCCAAAAAATATCCTAGCAAACCGTAAACAACCATTGAAATCATTGCGTGTCCGCTAGGAAAACTGTAAAATTTTACCTCAACCGCGCGCTCCCAAAGTTGAGGTCGATCGCGCGCAAAGAGTTGTTTTAAAAGCATATTTAAACCAACAGCCCCAGCGCCGGTAATTGCGATCGTTATGGCTTCCGATCGATGTTGGCGCACCCACAACATAATACCCAAACTCACGCTCAGCATGAGCAGCAAATTTGGTTCCCCAAAAAATGTCAAGGCGAGCATGATGCGATCGCGCACCGGATCGTGCAGGCTCCTGAGATATAGTAAAATTGATTTATCAAAAGCGTCTGTTTCCGAGTCCAAAACCTCATGGGCAATGGTGGCAAATGCCCACATCGCCAAACCAGCAACAGCTAGGCCACCAAGCCGAATTATCGAAATCAGCGATCGAATTTTAGAGAGCATTTTTTAAGTAATTAACAATTAACAACCAAAAACCGGGAAAATCAGTAAATTCACCTAATCAAGCGTCAAATTCCGATCGCTAAAAGGCTTGCTGTGTATCTCTTCTTCCTTCTTCTTCCTTCTTCTTCCTTCTTCTTCCTTCTTCTTCCTTCTTCCTTCTTCCTTCTTCCTTCTTCCTTCTTCCTTCTTCCTTCTTCTTACAACAAATCTAGGAAACGAAAACGCCCGATCGATCGTCTAGATTCCTGAGCAAGTATATTTTGAATGATTAATAGATTTTTCACTACCCACCTCAGCTTTACATCCCACTGGCGAATGATTTTACTATCAAAAAAACAGATTTCTACAATTTTGTTGACCGTGGGGTTGACAACTATTTCTAGCTGTGGTAATAACACGGGAGTTAATGCGCCGATCGCCCAAGCCAACTCGATCGCCCAACGCCTCGTCTCCTCAGCAGTCGCCCAACAGCCCAACAGCCCGAAATTCGGTCAGCCGATCGCCTGTACCCTAGGAAAAGACTGTTTTGTCATGCACTATTTCGATCGCGATCCAAGCCCTGGCGCCGTTGAATTCGGCTGCGGGCGCCAAACCTACGACGGGCACGACGGCATAGATTTTGCCATTCCCGACGCCAAAGCAATGGCTAAAGGAGTCCCCGTTGTCGCCTCCGCTGCGGGCAAAGTTTTGCGAGTGCGAGATGGTGTAGTCGATCGGCGTTTGCAAAACCAGACAGACAAAACCAACGTCGCAGGTACAGAATGCGGCAACGGTATGGTAATCGATCACGGCAACGGCTGGGAAGCCCAATATTGCCACCTCCGCCAAAACAGCCTTGTTGTCAAACCGGGAATGCAGGTACAAAAAGGCACTGTTTTGGGCATGGTGGGCAACTCTGGCTTAGCCTCTTTCCCCCACGTACACGTCACTTTTCGGTACCAAGGTAAGCCAGTAGATCCGTTTGTCGGGCCAGACGCGAAGTTAGGCTGCAACATTGCCCGCAATCCAATTTGGGACAAGCCGATCGACTATGTTTCTACCGGTTTAATTCGCGCCGGTTTTGCCCCCAAGCCGCCGGATGAGAATACTGTCTGGGCGGGACAATTTTCGGAAACTCAACTACCTGTCAACAGTCCGGTTTTATTGTTTTGGGTGCAGAGTTACGGAGTCCTCAAGGGCGATCGCGAACAATACAAAATATTTGCACCCGATGGCAAAACTATCGTCAACGACAGCAAGGAAATTCCAGCCCCCAGCCGCACTTGGTTGCGTTATGTCGGCAAAAGAAACAGCACAAATTCTCCCCTGACTCCCGGAGTGTGGCGCGCAGAATATCGGTTGACGCGGGGCGATCGGGTTTTAGCAGAAGTTAAGCGAGAAGTTGAATTGCGTTAGTGGCTAAGCCTTATAAACTTTAATATCCCTTTATTTCTTAGTCCGCGGAGGCGGACATCGTTTGTGTAGATGCGGTTTCAACCGCCGACTTTTATTTAGATTTAGTTCCCGATCGCACTTTTAAAAGAATGTCATACAGTCAATTCATCAACCTAGAAATGATTGAAACCAACTTTGGCATCACCATTGCTGACAAAGTTGGTATTTTTGCCAATTTACCCAAATCCGAGTATAGCGACCTTCTCAGTCAAACCCTGCAAGAAAATATCTCTTTAGCTTTAGCAATTAATACCGAAAAAGCTCGCTCAGAATTAATTGTTACACCTATTTTAGTAGAACTGAGAAAGCAGTTTAAGTATCAAATTAGCTTGTTTTCAGGAAAAGAGTTTAATGTAGATTTAGAAAAAGGATTGACTGGTTTTTGTGATTTTCTAATTAGTCGTTCTCCAGAACAACTTTTAATTAAAGCCCCGGTTGTCGCCTTAGTAGAAGCTAAAAATGATGATATCCAAGCTGGATTGCCACAATGTATGGCAGAAATGATTGCAGCTCAAATTTTTAATGAAAGACGAAACAATAATATTTCCGAAATATATGGAGTGGTCACAACCGGAACAAACTGGAAATTTTTACGACTTAGCAATCAAATTATGGAAGTGGATTTAAATGATTATTTTATTGATAATATCAGTCAAATTATTGGCATATTAAAATACTTAATAAACGCAGCTAACCTGTGAAACTCAAACTATCTTGAAAGTCATCTGCGTTTATCTGCGTTTATCTGCGGTTTCCCCAATCAAAGATTTATGCCATAAGTCTATAATTTTTGCACGATCGCCAATTCTACCGGACAATGTAGCTGTCATCAGCTTATTGTCCCCGGCTCGATAGCACTGGCGAATGCTTCTGATTTTGACAATTTAGGGCAAATTTTCCCAAGCTTGAGCCACAATCTCACTCAGCCAGCGCCTTTGAGTCAAATCGAGCAGATTGTCGTCCGCCAGTACCTCAGCCTTTAACTCATCCAAAGACTGCGATCGCGATCGGGCAATCTGAACCACACCCACGATCGCAGATGCCACCAATTCTTCATTCAGCGGCTGCTGTCGCAAAGCAATCATTTCTTGAGGATTCGTAGGAATGGGATAATTCATGAAATTGCATACCGAAGAAAGTAGATATTCAGCCACTGCGGGGTTTCCAGCCAATTAGCTAAAAATCTGAGAACAATGTAAACTTATTTAAAACTAAATAAGTATTTGGGAGTATAGCCTACTTTGCTCCCTTGTCAACTCCCCCATCTTTATGAATTTATTGAGAATTGAGACATTAAAATGCAAGAAATTCTTTATTTAGAAGTCCCGACACCCGATACAGCAGCCGTCTGCACTTGGTTGCAACAGGAATTCGATCCCGGAATCGGAGAAAAAATTATTACTCCTGACGGTTTTCGCCTGCTTTCCAACGTAACAGCAGCCGAATTGGTCAAATCTGGATCTCAAAATGCTAATCTAAAACCGACATTCGCCTATAGCAATTCCGAAAACCGCAATTCGCGATCGACAGAACTTTCCACCTTTGTCTGGTCAGTCCAGCGCACAACTTATTTAAAAGTCTTTCGTATCGAAGACGCACCCGCTGGAGAAAGAAAGTTCCTGGAAACTCTGAATCTGGCTGTAAGAAACAAGTTTCCAGAGCTATACCCGGAACCCCCCGTCATAGACCTCTCCAAACAGTCAATTTTTGAAGCTCTTGCCCCCTATTACCCCCTTACCGTCAAATACTTCAAAAAAATGCCCAAAGGCGAATACGACCTCCAGCGCGTCTACTGGTGGGAGCAGCGCTGGCGTGAAGGTACTCGCAATCCTCAAGCGCCAAAGCAAGTAGTGTTTTTGAAGAAGGAAGAAGTCCGAGGGAAGTCGGAAGAAGGAAGAGGGAAGAGGGAAGAAGGCACAGTTTCGGTGTCGGATGTTGGGGATAGTTTTAAGGAAGAAGGAAGAGGGGAGAAGAAAGAAGGCACAGTTTCGGTGTCGGATGTTGGGGATACTGTTTACGACTTGATTTATATTGGCGGGGCGTTGGGGGTAATTCACGCCGCAGTCATGGCGAGATTGGGCTACCGAGTGCTGCTGCTGGAAAGAATGCCTTTCGGGCGGATGAATCGCGAGTGGAATATTTCGCGGGATGAAATTCAAAGCTTAATTGATTTGGGTTTGTTTACGGCTGCGGAAATCGAAACTTTGATTGCGCGAGAATATAAAGATGGCTATAACAAGTTTTTTGATGCTAACAATCCAACCGTTGCTCAAGCCCCAATCCTGCACACGCCGAAGGTGCTGAATATAGCTTTAGATGGCGAAAAATTGCTGTATTTGGCGGGAGTTAAGCTAACAGAAGCTGGCGGGGAAATTTGGGACGAAACTGAATTTGTTAGAGCCGATGTTGAAGCAAAAAAAGTAGTGGTTCAAGCCAGCCACTTGCCGACAAAAGCCGATCGCACAACCTCCGCCCGACTGCTCGTGGATGCCATGGGTTCAGCTTCTCCCATCGCTTGGCAATTGAACGGAGGACGGGCGTTTGACAGCGTTTGCCCCACCGTCGGAGCTGCCATTGACGGAGGATTTGAGCCTGGAGTTTGGGATTCTGACTACGGGGATGTTCTCTACAGTCACGGCGACATCTCCCGGGGGCGCCAGCTCATTTGGGAACTGTTTCCCGCTGCTGGTGGAGAACTGACAGTTTATCTATTTCACTACCACCAAGTACATCCCGAAAATCCCGGTTCTTTGCTAGAACTGTACGAGGACTTTTTCGCTATTCTGCCGGAGTACCGTCGCTGCGATATCGACAAATTGGTGTGGAAAAAGCCGACTTTTGGTTATATTCCGGGGCATTTTAGCAGCAACAGCAGCGATCGCGCCGTGGCAGTCGATCGCCTAATTGCGATCGGCGATGCAGCATCTTTGCAATCTCCCTTAGTATTCACCGGTTTCGGCTCCCTCGTCCGCAATCTTTTCCGCTTAACTGACCTTTTGGATACAGCATTAAAACACGATTTATTAAGTGCCAATCACTTAAACCAAATTCGCGCCTACCAGAGCAACGTGTCAGTAACTTGGCTGTTTTCTAAAGGGATGATGGTTCCCACCGGCCGCAGTTTGCCGCCCCAGAGAATTAATTCAATTCTCAATACCTTCTTCGGCATTTTGGCAGGACAAGAACTCACCGTAGCCGAAACTTTTATCAAAGATAGAGTCGATTGGCTAACTTTCAATCGATTGGCGATTGAAGCAGCCGGAAAAAATCCTTCTCTGCTGCTGTGGATTTTAGATTTTGTCACCTTGGGGGATGTTTGGCGCTGGTTGGGGAGTTACTTGACTTTTACTCTGTTGGCTTTAGCTAGTTGGCTGTTCGGATGGCTACCCAGTTTCGCCCGCAAGGTACAGCCTTGGTTGGAACCCAGATATCCGGGTGTTTGGCTGTGGCTGTTGGCTACCAGCTATGCTCTCACCTACGGCATGGGAAAGGGGAAAAAAGAGTTTTCAGTTGATAGCTGAGTGCGAGCGTTTCGCTGACGTTGAACACGCGAGGATCTCGCTGACGTTGAACACGCGAGCGAGACGCTCGCACTGCACTCGGAATAATATTTTTCCGGTCAAAACCCAAACGACGATCTGTCTTTTTGGTAATTGGTAAATTTGAGCAATTACCAATTACCAATTACCAATTACCATAAAGAATTGGTTTAAAGCCGGAACCCTGATCGGGAGAAATTAAAAGAAGACGATTGATTACTCCAATCCTCTTCCTTCTTTTGTCAACTATCAACTGTCAACTGTCAACTGTCAACTGTCAACTGTCAACTTGCGTTTGCTATCGAAAACTCGGCAATTCAATTTCAGCCAGCGATCGACGTTTTTTAGAAGCCCGCAACGGATTGGAAATCAAGGTCAGCCACTCGGGTTGTCCGGCTGCTGTAGGTTTGACCGCACTCGATCGCACTTCCTGAAGGCCAAAGGTTTCCACTGAATTCAAAATTTGAACCGCCTTAGCCAATTCTTGGCTGCCTAAGGTGGGCGCAGCAGTTTCTGGTTCAGGTTCAGGCTCAGCCGCCGGCAGTTGAGGTTCCGCAACCCCAAGGGGCGAGTCAGTTGCTGGCTCAAACGGCTGGTAGGTTTCCGTCTCCTGCAATTGAATGCCGGATGCTTGGGCTAATTTGTTAAGTTCCATATTTGCGATCGATTCAGGGTCGATCGCATATTCAGCAAGCGCTGCCTCTAGATGCTCTTCGGGATCTGACCAAGCTTGGACAGGGGCAGCGTTGAAGGCTGGTGGCAGGGGACTCTGAGAGCTTCTGACTGCCGCTAGCAAGGATTCTAATTGCTTGTGGGCGCTATCTTCCGCCTCGTCAGGTGGCTCAATAATTGGAGATTTCTGTGGCCTTTCCAGACTTTTTTCCAAAGCAGCTTTAAATTGCAGAGTGTGGCGCTGCTGGCGGTGCAAGCGCGATCGCAATTCCCTGCAAACATTTTCGGTAGCTACTAGCTGGTGAAACTGTTCGTTGTAGCGCTGCACAGTAGACGCACATTCTCGCTCCACAATCGCTAACCTGGTTTGGCTGGTTGTCAACTGACTGCTTAAACTTTCCACTAAAATTTCTTGACCTTGCAGAGTTTGATGGGAAACTTCCACTTTCCCAAACAGTCGCGTCAATTGTTCTTGAATGCTTTCTAGTTCAGCAGTCCGCTGTTCTAGTAACGTTTCGCGATTCTCCAATTTGTTGTGGGACTCTTCGAGGGCTGTTTCTAGCTGAGCGATTCGCTGCAAAAGGTCGCGGTTGCATTCGTGCAGCGCTTGCATGAGGGTAACTGGTGTCGATCCTTTGTTCTTAGCCTGTTCGGCATTCCCAAGCAGATTTTTGAGATTGTCTGAAATCACGGGCGATCCCACCTCTGGCGGCTGTGTCTGAGATGGCAAATTGTTCGGGGAGGGTGTTGTGGGAATTGCATCTACGCTGATCGCGTTGGGAAAATCTAGTGTTTGCCAGTCTTCTTCTGGCTGTTGGGGCACCGTTGCGGGAGTATCTGTCGGACGGGGGGCGATCGGCTCAAAACCCCCAGCAGCAGCAAAATTTGACTGCAATCCTTCGTTCTCGGATCGAACAGCAGGGTGGGGTTGGTGCTGACTGGCTCGAAGATCAGCTTCTGACATGGCTTTTTATCCCAATAGTCACAGGGTCTCAGATACAGTCTATCCTTATAGATTATCTAAAAGAAAGCCCCTAGTTATTGGTTATTGGTTATTGGTTATTGGTTATTGGTTATTGGGCAAGCAGGGCAAGCAGGGCAAGCAGGGCATTGGTCACAAGCAAAATTCTCCGATTGGGGACTCCGACATTCGGGCATTCCGAGATTTCCTGCGATCGGCTAAACTTTAACAACTGCAAAATGTTTGTCAACAATTGCTGGAACTTCTGCCGGTTTGATGCGACTGTAGCGAGTTTTGTCCGGCATCACCACTATATTTGGCCCTGCTTTGCACTGTTTGAGACATCCGGTTCCCTGAACAGTCACTTGCTCTTCTAAACCCCGTGCATTCAAAGCATTTTCTAAAGCTTTACAGACTGCTGCGCCGCCCCGCTTCTGGCAGTCAGATTTTTGACACACTAATATTTTGGTTTGAGTTTTTGCCGCAGCTTTGACAGTTTGAGCTGCTGTGGGAGTGGTGACTTCGGTTTTGCCGATCGCGCCAACGGATGTCAGTACCCCAGCAGGTACGCTGGTAGAGTCGAGGTGTTCGGGCGATCGATCGTTGTGGCCCCGAGCCAGAGTGAGGCTGTGAGCTTTCAGTTTTATTTTACCGTTTTTCAAATTGAGTTCTTTCTCACCTGCAACTTGAACTCTCAACCCAGGAGTCAAAACAGGCGCTAAAAATGACCGCAATTCCTTGGAAAGTTTAACAAGGTATTCTACTTTGCGATCGCTGCTAATACGCAAATATTTAAGTTTATAACCATCTTCAATAATCAGGCTGAGGATTTCTCCCTCTAGGCTGAATTCAGAAACTTGCTTGCCAGACTTATACATTGTCATAACTCCTGGGTTGACTGTTCGGTGAAAATTATCAAACTTGACAAGAAAACGTCGCCAGTGAAGGTATTTATGCGTTGAATCGCATCATTATTTTTACTTCTTCCGTCTTCCTTCTTCCGTCTTCCGTCTTCCGCACTCCAGCAACTGAACCAGTTCGCGCCGAGGGGCACTAACTTGCCTCAACACGCTCATTAGCTGAGCAGCTTGTCTGACAGTGTTGACTTTTGCCCGCAAAGGTTGGTCAACCGCACACCAGCAGGGGATTTCGAGTTCTTGCAAGCGTTTGTAAACTTGCCACCTGTCTAGCCAACTAACTTGCACAATCTCACAAACTTCTAACTCTCGATCGGCTGGATTCATCTTGTGACAACAATAATAATTTGCATTAATTTTTACCCGGACTGATAGCGAGCAGAAGTTAAAAGCCAGATTTCAGAAGAGAATCAAGGATTGTCAAAAGCCCTTTCTGAAAAATTTAGCCTTTTGCCTGCTGCTTTCTGCCTTCGGAGGATTCGCCCCACATTCAGGAAGCACTCAGAACGAGCATCTTTTTCCAGCATAACGCAACTGCTAATAATTCTCAATAGGTTTACAAAAAATTTTTCCTACTCTACAAAATCTTCCACTATCGAGGCAGACCCTGCTTGACGGGCAGATCTGGGATGCTAGACTAACTCTATTGGCAACAATCACTGCCTATTGAAAGGAGAACACACATGGCCCAGACTCAGAGTGCATTGAGACCGTTTGGCCACATAGCCGAAAACCCTGTTCTACTGGAACATTCAGTCACAGCACCGATTTGTGAAGGGATGAACGCGCTGCTGGCCAGTTTTCAGGCTCTATACCTGCAATATCAAAAACATCATTTTGTCGTGGAAGGAGCAGAATTTTACTCCTTGCACAAATTCTTTGAAGAAAGCTACGGAGAAGCTCAAGATAGCGTCCACGAATTGGGCGAACGGTTGAACGGATTGGGCGGCATACCCGTAGCTAGCTTTAGCAAGTTAGCCGAGATGTGCTGTTTCGCTCCGGAAGCCGACGGCGTGTATTCGTGCCGCCAAATGCTGGAACAGGATTTGACTGCCGAACAAGCTATAATCGGTTTGTTGCGCCGTCAAGCAGGACAAGCAGAAAGTTTGGGCGATCGAGCTACGCGCTACCTCTACGAAAAAATCCTGCTAAAAACAGAAGAGCGAGCTTACCACATTTCCCACTTCCTCGCCCCCGACACCTTAGTGCAATTGAACTTGAACTAACCCAAAAAAAGGACTGTCCCTAAATCGGAAAAAAGCTTAAAATCCCCTCCCAATTCAAAATTGGGAGGGGATTTCCGATTGAGCAGCTTATCTGTAGGGATACAGCACTGCTCATTCCTGTCAACTGAAGCCTGAAAGCCTTGATAAATCTCGCTCATCCCCGAGTCTCGATCCCCCTAAATCCCCCTTAAGAAGGGGGACTTTGAGAATATTCCTGTCCCCTCATCGCAGCGGAACTTTCAGAATACTCATGTCCCCCCCTTCTTAAGGGGGGCTAGGGGGGATCTCCGGATTATTATACAAAGTGTGATAACTCGCCAGAGATTAAGGCGCCAAAGCACTACCGCGCAACAAGCTACCAATGGTTTTCGCAGTAATCTTCATCTGAATCAAGGGATTAGCCGGTACTACAGTCTTATACAAGTAGCTATCGAATGTGAGTTTCTGCACATCGCGATCGGCACACATTTCCACAAAAGCTTCGCGAGTAGCATCGGAACGGTAGAACACGCGCTGCAAAATGTCAAGCACTTTGTAGGTAATACCGTAAGCCTTATCCCAGCGCTTCAGATACAGCTTAATTTCTTGTTCAGTCGGAATCCGCGCGCCCTTATTGGAAATTTCCACAATAGTTTCAGCGCACATCCGGCCAGACTTAGCCGCAAAATAGATACCTTCGCCCGAAGACTTGGTAACATAACCAGCAGCGTCGCCTACGAGAGCAACTCGGCCGACAACCCGGCGGGGACGCGGATGTTCTGGGATGGGGTGAGCTTCCACTTTAATGATCTCACCGCCCATGAGTTTTTTGGCAGCGCGGGCGCGGACTCCGGCTTGGAGCTTTTTGATATCAGCTTGATTGACTTTCATCGTGCCGGTACCGACGGCTACGTGGTCGTATTTGGGGAACACCCAGGCGTAGAAGTCGGTGGAAACGTCGTCGCCGACGTACATTTCGGCTAGACCTTCGTAGTAAGCCATTTTATCTTCTGGGAGGCGGATGCGCTCTTGGAAGGCGATCGCATAATTGTAATCACCAGCATCAATCGCCTTAGCTACGCGGGAGTTAGCGCCGTCAGCCCCAATTACCAAATCGACTTTCAGGGTTTTCTGAGTTCCCACAGCGGTGCCGTTGGAGTGGTCGGCGTAGTGGAGAATGTAGGGGTCGGTGTTGTTGCCTGGAATTTCTAAGGTGTGAACAGTACCGTTAATCAGTTTGGCACCTAAGGAAGCAGCCCGATCGCGCAAAAAGCCATCGAGGACTTCGCGGCGGCACATACCGATGTATTCGTGTTCGTTTTCGATGTTGATATCCACCTCTACATTGGAGGGGGAAATCATTTTCATTTTTCTGACTTGGCGATCGATAATACTTTGTGGCAAGTCAAATTCTTCAACCATGCACAGAGGAATTGCTCCGCCGCAGGGTTTAGCGTTGTCTAATTTGCGTTCAAATAAATAAGTTTCGATGCCTGCTTTTACCAATGTTTCGGCGGCGCAAGAACCCGCTGGCCCTGATCCAACAACTGCAACCCGTAGTGTCAAAGCTTTTCTCCCAATTTTTTCTATAAGTCTTTACCAGTCAGATGTGATGGTATCACGGAGTTTCTCTGCTGTGGGGTGAGAATGGGAGATTTAAATGAAATGCAACAGAGCTTAACAATTGGATACAAAAATGGGGTTTTTGATGCTGGTTTCTATGGCAAATCTTAAATTTTTTATGGTAGATGAATGGGGATGGACGCTAATGTGCGATCGAATGTTTAGCGGTATTTTTAAGAACAGGCTTTTCGGCTTGTTCCACAAGAGATAAATTAACTGGTTCCCAGGCTGGAGCCTGGGAAGCGAGATCTAGAGGCTCTGCCTCGTCAGTGTGTAAAATGGAGGCTCTGCCTCCGGATCTACGTTACCAGGCTCCAGCCTGGTAACGAGTAGAACGAGTTGACAATGAATTTTCTTGTGGGGTGGGCTTCTAGCCCGCCCGATCGAACTCCATGCAATTACGTTACATTTAAGTTAAGTAAAGCTCCTATATAAAATTTCAAATTGCTATGCTAGGTAATTTTCAACAAAGCCAACTGCGGATTGAGGTTGAAGCTTCGGAAACAGCGATTCGAGACAGTTTGGTGCGTCCGGTGCAGTTGCAGCAGTGGCTGTGGCCTCAGCAGTTTTCTCAGGGTTTGCCCGAATTGCTCGATCGCGAATTGACATTCACAAGTTGGATTGGCCCGGTAGCGGTGCAGCACTATGTGGAGATTGCAGAGTCAAATTGTCTGCGACTGTTGTTGAGTCAGGGAATTGACGGGTTTCACGAGTGGTATTGGGGCGACGGTTGGGTGCAGTCTCGGTTGGAGGGGGTGTCGCTGCTACCGCTGAATTTGGGACAAACTGCTAGTTTGTTGCGGCTGCGGGAGTTTTTGGCGGGGAAGGGGAAGTAGGGCTAGGGGGCGTTGCTTAATCGGAGGATGAAAAAGAACCAGGCAAAAATCCAGAAGCTTTGTTGACAATGGTTTTTAGGATTTGCATATTTAGCCCTTCATACTGTAAGTCAGCAACGCCGGCTAGGGAAATCGATCGCCCGATCGACTCAGCACAAATGGGATGAATCAAATCCATCATCATCACACGCTCTGACGGCGAAAATGTAGCCTTAATTGCCGCTGACGAATTGGCAAGCTTAATAGAGACAGTATATCTGCTGCGATCGCGTGTTGATTACTTATGAAGCATTTGGTCTTATTTCTTATCTAGTAATCAGCTTACCTTGATTTCTTGCTGCCGTAATTACATTGCGGTTAGCAGTAAAAACTTTGATACCAGGAACAGTCACATAATCACCATCATCAGTAATTACTTGAACTACCCCTGCTTTATCCATTGCTTCGAGAATTAGCAGATCGTAGCCATCTAAAAGTTGAGTTTGAAATCTGGTTAAAGATGCGTTAGTTGTAGTTTCATCAATAGTCACATCAGTCGATACAGCAATAGATGTTACCTGACCCCAAGCAGCTAGAACTTCAGCTACTACGTTAGCTCTTTCTGTTGGCTCGTTATGGCGATATTCTTTTGTGTTTAATGTAGCCGAAAAAATTGCTCGTTCTGCCTGTTCAATATTATGTGCTAACTCTGCCAAAGAAAGCCCACAATATAAAAGCAATCCTTGAGCAGAAATAATTTTTGTTAAATAAGCAGGATAATCATTTATTTGATAGCTTTTCGCAGAGGTACTGGCTGGAGTGTAAGTCAGCCAGTACCAGACATTAGTATCTACCAGAAAAATGTCATCTTTTTGAGGTGTGTCAAACTGGATATTAACTACCTCAGCCTTGACTGTATATTGGATTGCCATTATACATTTCCCACCTGTTGGCTGACAATTTCATTGATTGCATTGCGGGTTGCATCATCTGCTGCGTAGTAGCGTTTTGAGTTCTTAATCACCTGTTTGAGTATTTGATTGCCTACAGTATTAAGATGAGAAAATGTCAGCAGACGGTTTAAAGTGTCTGGGGAGATATCCCTAAGTAGCTGTCCAATGGCAAAATTGAAGAACGGAGATGCAAAAATCTCTACACCAGCAAAGTCAAGCTCTACAGCGTGCTCTGCCCGTAGTTCGGGGTATGTCAACTCATACACCTTCATACCGTCATCGGGTGTCATGCAAGTTTTCCCAATCAAAGTGCCAATCTTGTAAGATTTCATATTTCAGAAGTTCCCTCAGAAAAGTGGGGCGTCGCCGTCGGTGTCAGAAGCCAGCACATAAATGGCTTCATCACATTGGAGAGTAATGTTAACCAGTGTCCCTCCGAAAAAGGTTGGGCGATTTTGGTAAGTTTCCTCATCTTTGTTAATCAGGACATACCCATTGTGACTGAAAAACTCCAATTTTCCTCCATTCATCTTTACAAATCTTTTCAGAGAGTCAAGTCCAACACCCCCAGCAACATCACCGCGCCTGGTTGTAGTTCCTGCTTCAAATGCCCATTTTAGGGCTTCGTCTGCTGGTAAATCCGAGAGTTTTCGGAATAGGCGCACATTTTGGGGAATCCCAACACCGAAGTCAATCACAGTGAGTTTTAGTTCCTTTTTTTTAGGGTAGTGCTGTCCACAGCTAAAGACTCCGATTTCTGTTTGCCCATGCTCAAAGGCGTTAGCGTATATCTCCCAAACAGTTCCTACGATGACGTTTTGCAATTTTTGACCAAAAAATTGGGATACAAGCCCTGTCCTTCTAGGACGGCTTTATGTTAGAATTTAATTGGTTGAAATTCCCACCTAAGATTGCAGCGATATATACTCATTCCGAGTTGAAACCGAGACTGATCCAGTAATAGGGAAAGACTGAAGGGCAATGGTTAAAACCCAACCTGGAAGCAAAATAAAAAGTATTGTTATGTTTTCAAACGAAACGATACATATAGTCGGGATAGGGCATTGCCACGACTCTAAATGGGCGCAGAGACAGAGTAAGACTACGACCGTAGCGTCAGTCGATGAAGCGTCAAGAATCACCGCTGCTTCAGCACGGTGAGTATGTCAATTATATCAACCCAGTCTCGTCCTAGCCATTTTTCTGCTAGGTAGTCAACCAAGCCATCTTTATCTTGTTTTTTATCTTCTCGATAAGGGATAGAATTACCCTGCCAAGGTTCTTTATTCTCACAAAAAGTATACATGAATCCGTTTTGTTCAAGATTCATTTTTATGTTCTTATGAATACTATCCCAATTAATGTTTAATTTTATCGAGCGGGATTGAATGAGACGAATCAATCCTCCCAGAAAAGCTACGGCATTTTGTCTGAGAAAAAAACATTTAGAAAAGTCAATAATTACTTCTGAGCAATCCTCATTTAGTTGCTCCAAAAGCTGAAACAGATTGTCAAAATCGTTCAGATTATCATTGATTGTAGGGATGTTAAGAGTCACGCTCATAATTATTCTATGGAAGGCTTGATCCAGAAAGAAATTTAGTAAAATATCAATCAGCCGATGATCGCACTGTCAACCTCTGCGGTTCAATTCCCCCTACCTCGATCGCACAACCAACACCGAACAAGGAGCCTCAGCCACAACCTCAGCACTCACCGAACCCTCCAAAATCCGCTTCAAACCAGTCAAACCCCGACAGCCGATCGCAATTAAGTCCACTTTATAAATATTCGCCAAACGCAAAATCTCCTCGGCCGGTTCCCCCGCCACAATCTCCAACTCACTCTGGCAAGGCAACATTTCCTGATAAGATTGCAACAACTTCTCTACTTCTCGATAAGCAATCTCATTTCCCTGAGCGTGAGGTCGATCGACCACCGCATCAAAATCCAGCGTATCAGAACTCACAACATGAACTAAAATCACCTTCGCCGTAGGTTCTAGTTTAAACTGCCCCACAGCTTGCAAAACCTGTGCTGCAAACTCAGAATTGTCGATCGCCACCAAAAGAGTATCCAATATAATGCACCTTTAAATCTCAGATATTAGACTTTAAACTTCTCATTGATAGTCGCCTACTTTCCACAATTTAGCGCTTCCCACCAACAGCATCATTACTACACAGAAACCCGGTTTCTTAACATAATTGCGTCATTTACGCAAGATAAGCTGTCCTACATTTAAATTGTATGTCAAAAATCACTTAAAAACTCTTGTGGGATGGGCTTCTAGCCCGTCCCGAATATACAATTTAAATGTGCAACAGCTTATTGAAAGAAACCGGGTTTCTTAAGCCCGAAGTGCGTAAATCTCGATCGCCAACCTCAACTCTACCATCTAAAACTCATCACCCTCCCTCATTTTCAGTCCGCAAGCGCACCGAATCGGCATGAGAAGGTAAACCCTCAGCTTCCGCCAACACATTAATCGCCCTACCCACCTTCTTAAGTGCAGCCGGCGAATATTGAATCAAACTCGAATGCTTCATAAAAGTTTCCACACCCAGCGGCGAAGCATAGCGCGGAGCACCAGATGTCGGTAAAGTATGATTCGGGCCAGCCAAATAATCGCCCACAGCTTCGGGTGTTGAACAGCCCAGGAAAATCGCCCCAGCGTGCCGAATTTGGTCGAGCAGGGCCCAGGGATCTGCCACTTGCAATTCCAAGTGTTCGGGAGCAAACTCGTTAGATAGTTCCGCCGCCGCCTTCAGAGACTCAACTACTACAACTAAACCGTAATTGGCGATCGCCTTTTCCGTCAAAGTCCGGCGCGGGTGATTTACCAATTGTCTGTCAACTTCAGCCACCACCTTTCTAGCCAACACCGAATCCGCCGTCAGCAAAATCGCCGACGCCATCGAATCGTGCTCGGCTTGAGCCAACATATCCGCAGCTACGTGTACAGGATTCGCCGTAGCATCAGCAATAATCAGCACCTCCGACGGCCCCGCCAGAGAATCGATCCCGACTGTTCCGTAAACCAGTTTTTTCGCCAGCGTGACGTAAATATTCCCCGGCCCGGTGATTAAATCTACCTTGGGAATACTTTCGGTACCGTAGGCCAAAGCTGCGATCGCCTGGGCCCCGCCAACCCGATAAATCTCATCAACTCCCGCCTCCTGAGCCGCTACCAGCACCGCAGGATTCATTTTCTTCTCCTGTCCGGGGGGAGTACACATCACCAGTTTCGGCACCTTGGCGACCTTCGCAGGCACCGCATTCATGATCACCGAACTCGGATAGGACGCCTGACCGCCAGGGATGTAAATTCCCGCGCGATCGACTGGCGTGTAGCGCTTACCCAAAACAATCTCGTCATCACCAAACTGCACCCAAGATTTGGGCACACGCTGTCGGTGAAACGCCTCTACCTGTTTACAAGCAAGCCGGATCGCATTTAATAATTCTTTCGATATTTGCTGATAAGCAGCATCCAATTCGGCGCCACTCACGCGCAAATCTGTCGCATTTAGGGTGATGCGGTCAAATTCAGCAGTATATTGCAGCACAGCCTGATCGCCTTTGCGTCTTACAGCTTGCAGCACCTCGCGCACGGTGGCTTCTTTGTGAATAACAAGTTCGTCGTGGGTGCGATCGCAGATTCGTCGCAGTTCAGCTTGCGCCTCAACCCACTGAGTAATAATTCGCAGCATGGAGATTAGGAATGCCGTCAATAATTCACTAACATTTGCTTGACAATTGGGGATTTTTGTGGCTATCTCCTGGACAAGTCAGCCACCACCAGCCCACAAGCTTAAACCGCGAGACTCGCGGGAGTTTCTAAGGCTTCAGTGCAGCGTTATAAATCTCTGTCGATGATTTTGCAACACTGAGAGCTTTTCTAGAAATTGCTCGCCAGAGAATCGGGTGCGGAGGGAGAGGGGGAGAGGGGGAGAGGGGAGAGGGGGGAGAGGGGGGAGAGGGGGGAGAGGGGGAGAGGGGGAGAGGGGGAGAGGGAAAAATCTTCTGCCCTTTTCCTTCTGCCCTTTTCCTTCTTCCTTCTGCCCTTTTCCTTCTTCCTTCTTCCTTCTTCCTTCTTCCCTCTTCCTTCGACGAAGCCCAAATAACCCGTACTCTTTGTTATAGCTTAACTTGGATTTTTCAGGGAATGGGATTTTGAGCCGAATCGATGCTATATTAGTTTTTTCGACACCTGATAATTTTTTATAAAAAAACGCCAAGTTATTGTATACTTGAAAATTGCGCGCAATAAACCGTGAATTTAACTCGTGACGGTGGAAACCCCGCAAGACGCCTCGATCGCACCCTTGTCATACCTTTGGGTATCGTCAGAGGTAAAAAAAAAGGCAGTTAAATGAGTCAATTAAAAATTATTGCGCGATCGCCCTTGAAAAAATAGCCCCAGGCTCAGCTTGAATCCGATCGATCGGCTCATGGCTGACTCAGCTTTAAAAAAATCAAGCTTTTTGTGGCTCCCACCCGAAAAGATTGTCCCTCAAAATCTCCGTGTCTTGAGACTATCTTGAGACTATGATGTATCAATCAATACCTACTTCCACAAACTGAACTATGGCAAATATTAAGTCCGCCGTCAAACGAGTCAAAATCGCCGAGCGCAACCGCTTGTACAACAAGTCGTACAAGTCAGCGGTAAAAACTTTGATGAAAAAGTATTTTGCAGCCGTCGATAAATACGCCGCATCTCCGACACCAGAATTAATGCAAGAAGTCCAGCAGCGGATGTCTGAGGCCTACAGCAAAATTGACAAAGCTGTGAAAAAAGGTGTACTGCACCGCAACAACGGCGCTCGCAAAAAGTCCCGCTTGGCAAGAACCCTCAAGCCACACGAAACACAAGTAGCATCCTAAGACAGAAGAAGGAAGAAGGAAGAAGGAAGAAGGAAGAAGGAAGAAGGAAAAAAGCAGCAGGAAGTAAGAAGGAAGAAGAAGAAAAAGTAGCAGGAAGAAGGAAGAGAGAAGATTTTCCCCCTCTCCCCCTCTCCCCCCTCTCCCACTCTCCCCCTCTCCCCCTCTCCCACTCCCCCCCTCTCCCACTCTCCCCCTCGTCTACTCTCTCACTCTCCCATTCCCCCATGCAGCTCATCGATACTCACGTTCATATCAACTTTCAGACTTTCAAGTCGGAGTTAGAAGCCATTCGAGAACGCTGGCGCGAAGCTGGTGTAGTTCGATTGGTTCATTCTTGTGTAGAACCCGAAGAGTTTGCTGGAATTCAAGCAATTGCCAATCAGTTTGCAGAAGTCTCTTTTGCGGTGGGGCTTCATCCCCTAGATGCCGCCAAGTGGAAAGACGAAACTGCAAGCCTGATTAGGGAATTAGCAAGTTCTGACTCTCGGGTAGTGGCGATCGGCGAAACTGGACTAGACTTTTTTAAGGCTGACGATCGCGAACACCAGTTTAAAGTGTTTGAGGCACAGCTTGAAATTGCCCAGGAACTTGACAAACCAGTCATTATTCACTGTCGCGACGCCGCCGCCCCAATGGCTGAAATGCTGCGGAACTTTTGGGAAAGACGCGGCCCAGTACGCGGGGTGATGCACTGCTGGGGAGGCACGCCCGAAGAAACCCAGTGGTTTTTAGACCTGGGTTTCTACATCAGTTTTAGCGGCACAGTCACCTTTAAAAAAGCCTTGCAAATACAAGAATCAGCTTGTATGGTAAATAGCGATCGCATCCTAGTCGAGACAGATTGTCCTTTTCTCGCGCCCGTACCCCAGCGGGGAAAACGCAACGAACCAGCTTACGTCTACTACGTAGCCGAGCAAGTTGCTAAATTGAGAGGAGTTTCTCTCTTGACTTTGTCCCAGCAGACAACCGAAAATGCCTGTCAGCTATTCGGGTTGTCACTTTAGCTACTAGCGCATAGAGAAACGAGGAAAACAGGTGGAGTTCGGGGGAAAAGATAGGAAAAATCCCATCTATATCCTGATACAAAAACCGGATTCATCCTTAATCTCAGATTCTTTGGGAGTTGCCGTAGTGCGATCGGATTTGCGTCCTATAATAATAAAAAGAACCGACCGATCGGGCGATCGCTTGCTTGCGGGCGCCGTCGCAGTCGCCGAACTGCTAGCTTGGGCGAGGGCGCGCTAATCTTCCGGACAGACAAAAACGTCAAGCAATACCTCAAACTTACACTCAATTTTACACATTACAAGCAACTTGGAACCTCAGCAATTTGGCAATAGCTGTAAAGTCAATTTTAGGAGTCAAATGTGTAAGGGATTTACCCTGGAGTACCAAGAGATCGGAGCTAAAAGAATCTCGATCGCAGCCAGAACCCGCACAAAAATAATGCGAGCAACCAATAAAAACAACCGTTGCAGCAGTTGGTAGGCGATCGAAAACATCATATAAATTCTCTCACACAATCCATCAAAAAAACGCAACAAGGTAAAAACGCCAAGCCTTGGCGCCATGTAAAAAGCTAGAGCCACTGCGGAAAAAGGACACCCATGACGACTAAAGATTACACAGAATTCGCCTTCACCTTGCCCGACTTGATCGAAATCCAGCGGGCAAGTTTTCGCTGGTTCCTAGAAGCCGGACTGATTGAAGAACTAGACAGCTTCTCCCCGATTACAGACTACACGGGAAAGCTGGAACTCCACTTCATCGGTAAAGACTTCAAACTCAAGCGCCCGAAATACGACGTTGACGAAGCTAAGCGCCGGGACAGCACTTACTCGGTGCAAATGTACGTCCCCACCCGCTTGATTAACAAAGAAACAGGCGAAATCAAAGAGCAAGAAGTCTTCATCGGCGATTTGCCTTTGATGACCGAACGCGGCACTTTCATCATCAACGGTGCGGAACGAGTCATCGTCAACCAAATCGTCCGTTCCCCTGGCGTCTACTACAAATCAGAAACCGACAAAAACGGCCGCCGTTCCTACAACGCCAGTCTCATCCCGAACCGCGGCGCGTGGCTGAAATTTGAAACAGACAAAAACGATTTAGTTTGGGTGAGAATCGACAAAACCCGCAAGCTGTCGGCCCAAGTTCTGCTCAAAGCCCTAGGCCTGACAGACGGCGAAATCTACGACAGTTTGCGCCACCCGGAATACTTCCAAAAAACGATCGAGAAAGAAGGACAATTCGGCGAAGAAGAAGCCCTGATGGAGCTCTACCGCAAACTGCGTCCGGGCGAACCCCCCACCGTAGCCGGTGGCGAACAGCTCCTCAATTCGCGTTTCTTTGACCCCAAACGCTACGATTTGGGCCGAGTCGGCCGCTACAAACTCAACAAAAAACTGCGGTTGACAGTCCCCGATACGATGCGGGTACTGACATCCCAAGATATCTTGACGGCGATCGACTATTTGATCAACCTCGAATTCGACATCGGCTCAACGGATGACATCGACCACTTAGGTAACCGTCGCGTCCGCAGTGTCGGCGAACTGTTGCAAAACCAAGTCCGCGTCGGATTGAACCGCCTAGAACGGATTATCCGCGAACGGATGACCGTTTCCGATGCCGACTCCCTCAGCCCCGCTTCCCTAGTCAACCCGAAACCTCTGGTAGCAGCAATCAAGGAATTCTTCGGTTCCTCGCAGCTATCCCAGTTCATGGATCAAACCAATCCCCTAGCAGAACTGACCCACAAACGCCGGCTTTCCGCCCTCGGCCCAGGAGGCTTGACTCGGGAACGCGCCGGTTTCGCCGTGCGGGACATTCACCCGTCCCACTACGGCCGGATTTGCCCCATTGAAACACCAGAAGGCCCCAACGCCGGACTCATCGGCTCTTTGGCAACCCACGCCCGCGTCAACCCCTACGGCTTCATCGAAACTCCTTTTTACCCAGTCGAAAAAGGACAAGTATTGCGGGACAAAGCCCCCGTATACATGACAGCCGATGAAGAAGACGACTTGCGCGTCGCCCCCGGAGACATCAGCCTCGATGAAAACAACAACCTCTTGGGCGAAACCGTAGCCGTGCGCTACCGCCAAGAGTTCACCACCACCACCCCGATGCAGGTGGACTACATGGCGATTTCGCCAGTGCAAATCGTCTCCGTCGCGACATCGCTGATTCCGTTCTTGGAACACGACGACGCCAACCGAGCTCTGATGGGATCGAATATGCAGCGGCAAGCTGTGCCGCTACTGAAACCAGAACGTCCCCTTGTGGGTACGGGCTTGGAAGCTCAAGCCGCCCGAGATTCCGGGATGGTGGTAGTTTCTAAGGTCAACGGCGAGGTAATTTACATCGATGCCACCCGGATTATTGTCAAGCCCCTAGCGGTAGATGCCGAGTCGAATTCCAGCGAAGAACATTTCATGATTCGCGAATACGACGAGCTCAAAACCAAGCAGCCCTCGGTGTGGAAGCAAAAATATGCCGGCTGCATCGAACACGAATTGCAAAAATATCAGCGATCGAACCAGGATACCTGTTTAAACCAACGTCCTTTGATCTATGAGGGCGATCGCGTCGTAGCCGGTCAAGTGCTCGCCGACGGTTCCTCCACCGAAGGCGCCGAACTCGCCCTGGGCCACAACATCCTCGTAGCATATATGCCCTGGGAGGGATACAACTACGAAGATGCCATGCTCATTAGCGAGCGTTTGGTGTACGAAGACGTATACACCTCGATTCACATCGAGAAATACGAAATCGAAGCCCGCCAAACCAAACTCGGCCCCGAAGAAATCACCCGCGAAATTCCCAACGTCGGCGAAGACGCGCTGCGCCAGCTAGACGAACAGGGCATCATCCGCAAAGGTGCTTGGGTAGAAGCCAGCGACATTTTGGTAGGGAAAGTCACTCCGAAAGGCGAATCCGACCAACCGCCGGAAGAAAAACTGCTGCGGGCAATCTTCGGCGAAAAAGCCCGAGACGTGCGCGACAACTCCCTCCGCGTCCCTAACGGCGAAAAAGGCCGCGTGGTGGACGTGCGCGTGTTTACCCGGGAACAGGGCGACGAACTGCCCCCTGGCGCCAACATGGTTGTCCGCGTCTACGTAGCCCAAAAACGCAAGATTCAAGTCGGCGACAAAATGGCCGGCCGCCACGGTAACAAAGGTATCGTCTCCCGGATTCTGCCGATGGAAGATATGCCTTATCTCCCAGACGGGACTCCGGTTGACATCGTACTCAACCCCTTGGGCGTACCGTCGCGGATGAACGTAGGTCAGATTTTCGAGTGCTTGCTGGGCTGGGCGGGCGAAAATTTGTCGATGCGGTTCAAGATGGTGCCGTTTGACGAAATGCACGGCGCTGAAAAGTCGCGGGAAACCGTTCACGGCAAGTTAGAGGAGGCGCGCGAAAAAACTGGCAAACCTTGGGTATTTAACGAAAAACACCCAGGCAAAACTATAGTTTACGACGGCCGCACCGGCGAACCGTTCGATCGCCCCGTCACAGTCGGCATCGCCTATATGCTCAAACTCGTCCACTTGGTAGATGACAAAATCCACGCCCGGAGCACAGGCCCTTACTCGCTGGTAACGCAGCAGCCTTTGGGTGGCAAAGCGCAGCAGGGGGGTCAGCGGTTCGGAGAAATGGAAGTTTGGGCTCTCGAAGCGTTCGGCGCAGCTTATACTTTGCAAGAGTTGCTGACTGTCAAGTCGGACGATATGCAGGGTAGAAATGAAGCCTTGAATGCGATCGTCAAAGGCAAAGCCATCCCGCGCCCCGGTACGCCGGAATCGTTTAAGGTGCTGATGCGGGAGTTGCAGTCTTTGTGCTTGGACATTGCCGTGCACAAGGTGAATACGAACGACGAAGGCAGCGAGCACGTAGAAGTCGATTTGATGGCGGATGCTGGTGGGCGGCGATCGCCCTCCAGGCCTACTTACGAATCGCTTTCTCGCGACGAACTCGACGAGGATTAGGGATTAAAGATTTTAGATTTTTTGGCAACATTCAATCTAAAATCTTTAATCGATACTCTCAAATGAAAATGCCTCAACAGTGTTCGTACCACTGTTGAGGCGAATCAACGCTCTAACAAGGAGAGACGCTGACATGATTATTGTAACAGTTATCCCTGGAATTGAAGGAGAATTAGACCTGGAGACAGGCTGTATTAATTGGCAAGGCAGTAAGTTTGGTAACGGTTATGGGCGCAAGTGGATCGATGGCAAAACGGTATTAGTCCACCGATTAGTCCTCGAATCGAAAATAGCAGGATTCCTCGATTCCAGTTATTTTGCTTGCCACACCTGCGATAATCCAGGCTGCATCAACCCGGAACATCTCGTAGCGGGGTCTGCTGCTGAGAATACCGGACAGATGATGGGGCGCGATCGCAAAACTCCCAGACGGAAATTCAGACTAAATATTTATCTGGAACAGCAAAGAACCACCTAGCAAAAGAGTATGGGGTACAACATGAAACTATTACTAAGATAATTCAGGCAAATATCCCCGATAATTTCACCACAGTTTCCCCACGCTTTGTAGGAGAAATTCAAGATAACGGCTGCATAATTTTCCAAGGCGCAAAAGACGGTGCCGGCTATGGCAGGTATTTAACAAAAGATGGGAAACAGGCAACAGTGACTCGTGCTGTTTTAGCAGAGAAATTAGGATGTGAACTTCCAACTTATATGGATGCTTGTCATACTTGCGATACTCCCAGTTGTATTAATCCAGAACACCTCTGGGCTGGTACTCGTTCTCAGAATTTATTAGATGCTTCCCAAAAAGGACGCACCCAAGGAAAAAGTCATCCCCTTTCCAATGCCAAATTAGACTGGGAAAAAGTGCGAGAAATCC
>NZ_JAEQCB010000123.1:0-9840 GCF_020738785.1 Microcoleus sp. PH2017_05_CCC_O_A
GCGATCGCAATAATCTACCAAAATCCCGCAATTTTTTTCTAGAATTCAGAATCGCCAATTTTCTAAGCTATGAGCAGGATTAGAAAACTGAACGAGCGAAGCTGGAAAAAGCAAATGAAAAATAGCGAAATTAATACCACAACAGTCAAAATCCTTAACAACAACTTACAAATCGATGCTTACTTAGCCCAACCAGTAGAAAAGGGAATTTTTGCTGCGGTTATTGTGTTTCACGAAATCTTTGGTGTCAATGAAAATATTCGGGATATTACCGAATTGATAGCACAACAAGGATATATAGCAATTGCACCTGCGATGTATCAACGTATTGCTCCCGGTTTTGAATTTGGGTTTAGCGAACCAGATATTGGTTATAGTCCAGAAGCTTACCAATTGGGGTTGCAATACTATCAACAAGTCAAATATTGGGAAATATTCAGCGATATTCAAGCAACTATTGCCTATCTAAACACATTACCCAACGTTAAAGCTGATTCTATTGGCTGCATTGGTTTTTGCTTTGGTGGTCATATTGCTTATATGGCTGCAACCTTACAGGATATCAAAGCAACTGCTTCGTTTTATGGCGGGGGGATTACAACTTCTAGCTATGGAGAATATACTCCAACTATCGATCGCACATCGGCAATCAAAGGCACGATTTATACATTTTTTGGTACGAAGGATACATTGGTTTCACAGGAAGAAAACCAAAAAATTGAGGCAGAATTACAGAAACATCAAATCAATCATCGTGTATTTCGATACGATGCAGGACATGGATTCTTTGGTGGATTGTTCGTAGATAAGTACCCGTTTTTAGCACACCATCCTAATATAATAGGATACAGAGAAGCTGCTGCTGATGCGTGGCAACAGGTTATTGAACTCTTTCAAAACAAACTTTAAAGCTTACCAGCGAGATCGTTAGTATTTGAAAGCAGATGGTAGAAGGCATAATTAAAAATTCAGCTTTCTACCTTCTGTCAACTGTCAACTGTCAACTGTCAACTGTCAACTGTCAACTGACTAAATTAACTGTCGTACATCCGGGCTTCGGCCGCGTCGGGATTCTCTTCGCAATACTCATCAAAAGCCGTTTTTTCAAGCTTGATCGATCGCTGGTGAGCGGCCTCAGCCTGCATTTCCTCTACGATGTCCCAAGCTACCGCGCACTGTTTAGAAGTAGCACCTTTCTCTGAACAGACTGTTCTAGCATCGGCGATCGCCTTTTGAATTTCATCCTCAAAGACAACACTCTTCGGCTTCTCAACAAAATCACTTTTTGTCAAAATATCCGTTACCGAAATAATGCCCAGCAGTTTGTCCTTAATCACCGGAGCTCGACGGATGCGGGTATTGGCGAACAACCTCGCCACATATTCCACGCCCAAGTCGGGATTCACCGTGATGCACGGTTTGGTCATAATCTCGAAGACGCGGACTTTTTGCGGGTCTACTCCGTAGGCTGTTACTTTGTAAACAATATCCGTTTCTGTGACTATGCCATAGGCGTCTTGTTCGTGGCGGCGTTCCACAATTAGCGCGCGCAGACACAGTTCGTTCATCATCGCCACTGCTTCAGCTACCGTTGCCGAACCACGAATGGTGACAACTTCCTTTGTCATAATATCTTGGGCTTTCATCATCATTTTTTCTTGCTCCCAGCTCATACACTTAGAGTGTATCTCGATTGTGGGACGCCTGATTTACCATGACTATCGCAACTTACGCCTGGGATCGCCTCCGCCTCCGAGAGTCCGCTCTTGGACGATCGGGCCCGCCTGTGTAAGACGATCGCCATCGCAAGAGTCAAGCATTCGGGCGATCGAGCCTTCAGCTTATTTTGCCCAATTTATCAGCCCCAGTCTCAAAGAAGTAAAAGTTAACACAAACAAACCAACTGCTTGCGCTCGCACAGATCCCCGCCTCTGATAAACTTGATGGCTGGGAGTGCAAAAAGCACAAGGCACGCAAGACTTAGTTGGGAGTATATAGTTCGTGGATAATGCAATCGGTTTAGAGATTATCGAAGTAGTTGAGCAGGCAGCCATCGCCTCCGCTCGATTGATGGGCAAAGGCGAGAAAGATGAAGCCGACAGAGTGGCTGTAGAAGCAATGCGCGAGCGGATGAACAAAATTCATATGCGCGGCCGCATCGTGATCGGTGAAGGCGAACGCGATGACGCACCCATGCTTTACATCGGCGAACAAGTGGGTATTTGTACTCGTGAAGATGCTAAAGATGTCTGCAACATAGATGAATTGATCGAAATTGATATCGCTGTTGACCCTTGCGAAGGTACTAACCTGGTTGCTTACGGTCAAAACGGTTCGATGGCTGTTTTGGCAATCTCTGAAAAAGGCGGTTTGTTTGCTGCTCCCGATTTCTACATGAACAAATTGGCTGCTCCTGCGGCTGCCAGAAATCATGTAGATATTCGCAAGACACCAACCGAAAACCTCAAAATTATCTCTGATTGTCTCGGCCGTAGTGTTGAAGATTTGGTGGTTGTGGTGATGGATCGCCCTCGTCACAAAGATTTAATTAATGAAATTCGCCAAGCTGGTGCAAGAGTTCGACTGATCAGCGACGGCGACGTTTCTGCTGCGATTTCTTGTGCGTTTTCTGGTTCCAACATCCACGCCCTGATGGGTATTGGTGCTGCACCTGAAGGTGTGATTTCCGCAGCAGCCATGCGCTGTTTGGGCGGTCACTTCCAAGGACAGTTAATTTACGATCCGGCTGTTGTAAAAACTGGTTTGATCGGTGAAAGTAAAGAGAGCAATATCGCTCGACTTACATCAATGGGCATCACAGATCCAGACAAGATCTACAATGCTGAAGAATTGGCATCTGGAGAAACAGTTCTGTTTGCGGCTTGCGGAATTACTCCCGGAACGCTGATGGAAGGAGTTCGCTTCTTTGGTGGCGGCGCTCGTACTGAAAGTTTGATTATTTCTTCTCAGTCGAAGACTGCTCGGTTTGTGGATACAATCCATATGTTTGACCAGCCTAAATCTCTGCAATTGAAATAATCATTAGTTAGCGGTTAACAGTTAAATTTTAAATGTTAATTTTTGACTATTAACCGTTGACAGTCACCAGTGATTAACAATTAGCGATAAACTAAGAGTTAATCACAGGTGACTGTAGATAACTAAGAAATAAATAGTGACAAATGACAGATATGAATATTGCAGTCGTAGGTCTCAGCCACAAAACAGCGCCGGTTGAAGTTCGGGAAAAACTCAGCATTCCAGAACAAAAGATTGAAGCGGCGATCGCCCAATTGCGCGGCTACCCCCACATTCAAGAAGTTGCAATCCTCAGCACTTGCAACCGTTTAGAAATTTATATCGTTACCACAGAGTCAGAGCCGGGAGTGCGAGAAGTGATGCAGTTCCTTTCGGAATGCAGTAAACTTCCTTTGCAGTCTTTGCGCCCTCACCTGTTCATTTTGCTGCACGAAGATGCGGTGATGCACTTGATGCGAGTGTCTGCGGGCCTCGACAGTTTGGTGCTCGGAGAAGGACAAATTTTGGCTCAGGTGAAACAAACTCACAAACTCGCCCAGCAGTACAAAGGTGTTGGCAGAATTTTAGAACGTTTGTTTAAGCAAGCTTTGACAGCCGGGAAACGTGTTCGCACAGAAACTAGCATTGGTACTGGTGCGGTTTCGATTTCTTCGGCGGCGGCGGAATTAGCTCAATTAAAAGGTCAGCATTTAGCAACTAGCCGGATTGCAATTATCGGTGCTGGGAAGATGTCGCGCTTGTTGGTGCAGCATTTGCTGTCGAAAGGAGCGAGTCATATTGCGATCGTCAATCGATCGATGCGAGGCGCTGAGGAATTGGCCGGTTTGTTTAAAGATGCTACACTGCACTTGCATTTGCTCTCGGACATGATGCAGGTAATTGGGGATTCTGACTTGGTGTTTACCAGTACAGCCGCTACAGATCCGCTGTTAAATAAAGCTAAATTAGAAGCTGTCTTAAAACCCGATCGCCCTTTGATGTTGGTGGACATTTCTGTGCCGCGCAACGTTGACTCGGATGCTAAGGAATTGGATAACGTCAAGTCGTTTAATGTGGACGATTTGAAAGCAGTGGTAGCTCAAAATCACGAAAGCCGCCGCAAAATGGCAATGGAAGCTGAGGGCTTGCTGGAACAGGAAGTCGAGGCTTTTGATGTCTGGTGGCGCAGTCTAGAAACTGTTCCTACCATTAGCTGTTTGCGGGATAAGATCGAATTAATTCGAGAACAAGAGTTAGAAAAAGCTTTATCGCGTCTGGGTTCCGAGTTTTCGGAGAAACATCAAGATGTGATTGAATCTTTAACAAGAGGGATTGTGAATAAGATTTTGCACGATCCGATGGTGCAGTTGCGGGCGCAGCAGGATATTGAGGCGCGCCGACAAGCGATGCACACTTTGCAAACTCTGTTTAATTTGGATGTTGATGTCAATCAGCAGTACAGTTAACAGTTGACAGTTGACAGTTGACAGTTGACAGTTGTCATTGGTGATGTTTTGCATCAGCTTTTAATGTAATTAGGACTTACCCATTTGCTCATTAAGTAATGGGGTTTCTTAACTCAAATTTAGGGTTTTATATCCTTTCTGTTTGCATTGGAACGATCATTTTGTGCATTGCTGTCCCTGCTGGCGAGTCGCGCGAGCGGGGACAGCACTGTATAATTCCGATGTAACTGATATCTTGCACCATTCTTAACTAGCCTTTCACGGACGGGCAGGATGCCCATCCCACAAGAAAATTTATTTTTTGTGGAACAGGCATCTTGCCTGTTATTGAGAATGCGGCAAGATGTGAGATGTAACCGCAAAAAATATTACTTGTTACCAGGCTGGAGCCTGGTAACGCAGATTCGGAGGTTCTGCCTCCATTTTTGGATGAGGCAGAGCCTCTCGATATCGGTTCCCTGGCAGAGCCTGGGAACCAGTTTAACAACTAACAACTAACAACTAACAACTAACAACTAACAACTAACAACTAACAACTAACAACTAACAACTAACAACTAACAACTAACAACTAACAACTTAAGCGAATTCATCAATTAATTCTATTGCTTGTAGGGCTGTGGTTAGTTTTTGAGTTTTCCTCGCGGATTGTGGCAGAAATGCTGTGGTTTGAGGAAGTTGGATATCTTCAGGTTTTGCTGTTAAAACTGAAAACTCAAGGGTTGCTGGGCGCGATCGCACTTTTGGTATCTTCCGCCTTCTTCTTCGGAAATTTAGCCCTAGCCCGCCGCCTGCAACTTCCCACCGAAAACATTAAATCACCTGTTTTTAGGCAGTTAATCGCGCCCGCAAGTGGCAAAAACACGAAGAAAAATCATCAATCACCTGCTGCTAAATCTCAAATTGCGTTTCCCTGGCTGTTGTTGGCGATATTTGGATTAAGTGCGATCGCCAGTTTAACAGTAATTCACTGCGGGCTCTTAGCCACCGGTAGCATCGGCGATTTTAGGATAGTCGGGGGTTTGTCTGCGCCGCCAATTCACTTCGGATTTAAGTCAATCCAGGTTGGCGTGGTGCAGCTATCGTCTGATTGGTGGCAGTTGGGCTTGCTGCTGGGGATGATGTTCGCTGTAGCAATTAAGCCGGATTTTTGGTTGCGGGCGATCGCTCTTTTGCTCAGTTTGGCGATCGGGATAATTGCCGCTAGTCGCTGGACTAAACTTTTACACTATTTCCACCCTACTAATTTTAACATCACCGACCCGATTTTTAATCAAGATATTAGCTTTTATGTATTTATCTTGCCCATCTTAGAATTACTAAGTTTCGGGCTGACTGTTGTATCTGTGTACGGTTTAGTATCTTGCACTTTAACCTATTTGCTGTCTGGAAACAGCCTGAGTCAAGGGATATTTTTGGGGTTTTCGCGATCGCAACAGCGGCACTTGTACGGCTTGGGAGCAGCTTGCATGGTAGCCATCTCGCTCCGGTACTGGCTGGGCTGTTACACCTTGCTGTACTCGCGCGGAGACGTTACCTACGGGGCTGGTTACGCTGACGTGACAGTGCGGCTTCCCGTCTATGGCTTTTTGAGTGTGGTGGCTGGGGCGATCGCACTTTTCATGCTTTGGCCTGTTTTCCAATTAAACATCAACAATAATAACTTAAAAAAAATCATCTTAGCATTTTTAACTTTAAGTATATCTCTAGGTTTGCTGCTGCCAAAAATCGTGCAGCAACTGATAGTCAAACCCAACGAACTAGCCCGCGAACAGCCCTACATCCAGCGCAGCATTGCCTTTACTCAACAAGCTTTTGACCTCAAGAAAATTGAAATCAAAACCTTCGATCCAGGCGGAAAACTTACATATCAAGACTTAGAAAAAAATCAACTTACTATTAGCAACATCCGGCTGTGGGACAAACAGCCACTGCTGCAAGCCAACCGACAGTTACAGCAAATTCGACCTTATTATACATTTCCTGATGCTGATATCGATCGCTATACAATCAAAAACGCCACAGCAAAAAAGGGAGATGTGGAAAGCCAGCAAGTAATTCTGGCGGCGCGGGAATTAGATTACACAGCGGTGGCGCCGGAAGCTCAAACTTGGGTAAACGAACACCTCGTGTACACTCACGGTTACGGCTTTACTCTATCTCCCGTAAACACAGTCGGTGCCGGCGGTTTACCCGATTATTTTGTCAAGGATATTGGAGTTACAGCCCAGACAGGAGACACTACTTTAGATGTCACGAAAGATAGCATTCGGGCCAGTATCCCGATCGGCTATCCGCGCATTTACTACGGCGAAGTCACCGATACAGACGCCATCGCACCGACAAAAGTCAAGGAATTCGACTATCCCAGCGGCCAAGACAATGTTTACAATACCTACAGCGGTACGGGCGGAATTGCGATCGACTCTCTATGGAAGCGCTTGCTGTTTGCGAGTTATCTCAAAAATTGGCAAATGGCGCTAACCCGCAATTTCACACCCGAAACTAAGTTACTTTATCGCCGCAATATTAACAAAAGAGTCCGGGCGATTGCTCCTTTTTTGCGCTACGATTCCGACCCGTATTTGGTAGTAGCAAACGCCAATCTCAGCAAAGGCGAAATCGAAAAAAAACCGGATAAAATTGGCAACAAGATTAAACCTTCACCCTCGGTAAACGATAAATCTCCCAACTATCTTTACTGGATTATCGATGGCTATACAGCGAGCGATCGCTACCCTTATTCAGATCCAGGAAGCAATGAATTTAACTACATCCGCAACCCGGTAAAAGTCGTCATTGACGCCTACAACGGCTCTGTCAACTTCTACGTTAGCAATCCTTCCGATCCGATTATTAAGAGTTGGATGGCTATCTTTCCCGGACTCTTCAAACCCCTGGACAAAATGCCTCCGGCACTCCGCAAACACATTAGATATCCCGTAGATTTGTTGAGCATTCAATCGGAACGGTTGTTAACTTATCACATGGAAGATCCGCAGGTATTTTACAATCGGGAGGATTTGTGGCGCGTTCCTAATGAGATTTATGGTGGCAAACAGCAGCCCGTAGAACCGTATTATTTGATTACAAAACTACCGACAGAAACATCAGAAGAGTTTATTTTGCTATTGCCATTTACGCCAGTCAGTCGTAATAATTTAATTGCTTGGATTGCAGGGCGATCGGATGATGATGATTATGGTAAATTGCTATTGTATCAATTCCCCAAACAGCGATTAGTTTACGGCCCGGAACAGATAGAAGCTTTAATCAACCAAGATCCGGTGATTTCCGAACAAATATCTCTGTGGAATCGGCAGGGGTCAAAGGCGATTCAAGGCAATTTATTAGTAATTCCGATCGAACAATCTTTGCTGTACGTAGAACCTTTTTATTTAGAGGCTGAACGCAATAGTTTGCCAACTTTAATTAGAGTGATTGTTGCCTACGAAAACCGAATTGTGATGGCGGAGAATCTCGACAAGGCACTGAAGGCACTTTTTCAGCCAAAATCTACGAATAAACCCGCAATTGTGAGGCCAGTAGAAGGCGCAGCCCCCGCGTTGAATTGACAGATGATATTTGTAGGGTGCGTCGCCCTCGAAAATATCTGAAAAAAAAGCAACAATCTCATAGCGACGCACCCTACAGTGACTCAAATATCTCTGATCTCTTAGTCCGCGTCGGCGGACATTGTTTGTGTAGACGCGGTTTCAACCGCCGGGTACTCAAGGCGATCGCGAATCCCCACAATTATTGCTACAATAACAAAAACAAACCGCCTCACCATCTCACCAATGTTAGATAAAATTTGGCGATTCCTCAAACAATTAATTCAGCGGATTTTGTGCGCTTATACTCAGTATTTTAACCCCCCCTGGCCCCCCCTTGGTAAGGGGGGGGACAAGAAAGAAAATCTTGCTTCCCCCCTTAGCAACAGCGGGGGGAAAGAGGGAACAAATCTTGCTTCCCCCCTTAGCAACAGCGGGGGGAAAAAGGGAACAAATCTTGCTTCCCCCCTTAGCAAGGGGGGACTGAGGGGGGTTCTTCCAACTTTGACTGATGCGGAATACGAGGCGAAGTTGATGGAACTTCTCGAAGGGGTGAATCAGGGCTGGGGAAGAGGCGGTGTTGCGGGATTCTTAATCGCAAAACAAATTAAAAATGGTGAGTTGGCGGCTTGGTTGCGGAGGTTTGGCGATCGATTGTTTGAGGGCGCGCAGGGGAGTACAGCGTCTGCGGATGCGGTGGTATCGCTTCAGGAATTGGCGCGCAGGTTGGAGTTATTGGGTGGAGTTGCGGGTGGGGAATTGGGAGAGGTGGCGGGGAATTTTGGTAGGGAGATTTTGGTTGAGTTTCCGCTAGTTTCGGATGAGGGGGGTGAGGATGTTGATGGAGAGGCTGAAGCTTGGTGCGATCGGGGTGAAAAGGAATATGATTTAAACGATTTAGAAGGGGCAATTATCTCCTATGACAAAGGTTTAAAAATTAAACCAGATTATCACCAAGCCTGGTACTGTCGGGGCTGTGCACTGGGTGAATTAGGCAGGCTAGAAGATGCGATCGCCTCCTGGAATAAAGCCTTAGAAATCAAACCAGATTTTCACCGTGCCTGGTACAATCGGGGCATTGCACTGGGTAATTTAGGCAGGCTTGAAGATGCGATCGCCTCCTACGACAAAGCCTTAGAATTCAAACCAGATCGATCGCCTCCTACGACAAAGCCTTAGAATTCAAACCAGATGACCACGAAGCCTGGATTAATCGGAGTATAGCAGTCAGCAACGCACCTAGATATAACCAGGTAGTTTATGAAATCTTACAAGCAAAATTCCCTAAATCTCCACCTGTTACCAGAACTCTCTTAACTCACAACCTGACACAGCGCGGCTATGAAGGACAAATATTAACATTAAAAGCAGGCTTAGAGTATTGCCTACAAAATACCCACCCCGGAGGATATGGAAGCCTATATAAAGAACTAGGAAATGCTCATTATAGCCGAGGAAAACTCAATTCCCCCTATACCTATTGGAATAAAGCCGCCACCAGCTACAAAGAAGCCCTCAAAACTCTCACAAAAGATACTTTCCTGCAACTGCATCTACAAGTTTTGCAGAAATTAATCAAAACCTTAGTCAGCTTAAAACAAACTGACGAAGCCAATAAATTACAACGAGATGCCACCGACTTATTGCAACGCTTGCTGAAACAGCAAAACTATTCCCAACTCACCCAACAGCAACTCACCGACAAATTAGTTAGCTTTGAACAATTAACCGTAAATATATTCATCCAGTCGGGGCAGTTTGCCGAAGCCTTAGCCACAGCAGAAACCGATAAAAATGTCTGC
>NZ_JAEQCB010000123.1:9851-24693 GCF_020738785.1 Microcoleus sp. PH2017_05_CCC_O_A
TTGTTGTCTCCCGAAACCTGTTTCAGCGATTCTCCCGATGAACTTGAAAAATGGGTGAAGGAGTGGAATCAACAATACACCGATTATCAATCTAAGCAGAAAGAAGGTCAAGTAAATCATCCTTGGCGTGGGGGAATGGTAAGTAAATTTGCACGACTCAATGCAATCCTGAAAATTGATGCGATCGAACAGCAATTAGAGGGAATTACGGAGTTAATTTTGATTCCGCACCGGGACTTGCACCGCTTCCCGATTCATGCTTTGTTTAGTCGGGATTTTGTGGTTAGTTATTTGCCTAGCGCCGCCGTTGGGATTAGTTTGCAACATCGGTTGAATCCTCCAACTGCGGCAAATACACCAAATACACCAAATACATTCGGCGAATGGAATTCGCGGCTACACAGACAAAACCCGCCTCCGCGGGTTGAAGAAGGGGAAGTGAATTCTATCCTCAGTATCGAAAATCCCAACAGTATAATCATTGATGAAAACGGCAAACGAAAAGAATTGCTTCCTTTACCAGCCGCCGAGATAGAATCCGAAATTATTTGCCGAATGTTTGCCAACTCTACCCGACGGGGAGAAAATGCAGCTACCCTCGATGAAGTCACCAAATTATTGCCACAGCCCCACAACATTTTTCACTTTACCGGACACGGTAGCTATGATTTTGACAATCCTCAACAATCAACTTTATACTTAAGCGATACTCACCGATTAACAGTCAAAGAAATCATCCAACTCAACCTCAGTAACTACAAATTAATCTGCCTTTCCGCCTGCGAAACCGCAGTCACAGACAAGCAAACAATTCTCGCCGAATATGTAGGATTGACTAGCGGTTTTATGCGGGCGGGAGTTGGCTTTGTCGTCAGTACCCTGTGGCCAGTCCAATCCGGGGCGAGTACGTTATTAATGATAGACTTTTACCGACGGTGGCGAGAAGAGGGCGATTCGCTACCCGTCGCCTTAGCAAATTCTCAAAAATGGCTGCAATCAGCCACCCGCGAAGATTTAGCCGCTTGGTATCAGCGGGAAATTGACAAGATTTCCGAAAACAGCAGCGAACTTTCTGTAGCTGAAGTTAGCCTGCGCCGATTCTTTAAAAGCAATCAGCAAAACTTGGCTAAAATGGAATCAGACCAACCTTATCAACATCCGTATTACTGGGCAGCCTTCACTCTAACGGGATTATGATGAAAAATAATAATGACGATATTTTTACAGCTTTCATTGGCGCGGTACTCCAACAAACAGAACCGCTACCCGCACCAGTTCAATTAGAGTTTAATAAAATTGATGAAGCTTTCACAATTATCGATATCGAAAGACTTGCCGAATTGCATCCCCCTCTGCTAGCTGCTTATGAAGAAACTCATAATTGGTTGATGTATCATAGCAATGAACGTAGCAAAGGATTAGATGTTTTGCCGGATAGTGAATCTGAAAAAGAAAACACTACTAACCCCGAAATTAGTAACGCAGCCAGCGATATCAGCGATTTAACAAATTTACCAAAAATCATCAATGAAATCGATACCAAAGTTAAGCCGCGAGGGTTAAAAAAAATTCTGGGAAAAATCTTGCAAGCTGGGGATTCAGTGCAAGCAAGTCGCGATACAATTTTATCGTCAATAGCAGACAGTTTCACCCATGACTAACGAAAATTGGCTGATTTACCCTACCGTCGATTTGTTTGTCTACGATTTAGCCGACGGTATCGGACAAAGTGAAGACAAAATCAGCCAAAACCGCCAGCAGTTTTGGCAAAAAATCTATGGCGATAAACTCTCGCAGCCACAGCAAACACAAATCGAACAAGCTGAAACCGAAATCGGTGATTACATCGATTTACTCGGCAACCAAAAAGTAGTAGCATTTGAATCTCCCCTCGATGGCTATGCTTATCCTGTCAAATTCGGCGATACTTATGCGGTGCAGTTTGACTTATCCGGCAAAATAGAACCCGACAGCGATAAGAAATTTGTACCCAAAGAAATCGATTGTTTAGAATGGCTGAAATCTACAATCATCTCGCGCTTCAATCAACCTGCTACTATCGGTCAAAGTTGGCTAGTTTGGGGTGAATTGACTAGCGGGCAAGATGCTTTAAAAACTGCCAAAAATTGCTACAACAAACTTGAGTTAGTCCCGAATGCTAAATGGGATCGGGATTTAAAAGCATCAGGGCAATTTTTAGGGGCAAATTTTTATGAATTGTGGCTACCTCCGGGAGATAGAGGCAATATCAGCCAAAATTATCATGTGTTAATTTGCTTGTTTTCTAACAGTGGCGAGGCATCAATTCCCACTACTCGCCAAAAAATGACTAAACTTTATCCGCAGTTCCTCCGATTATTTGGATACCGCAATAAAGTGATTTGGGCTTATCAACAAAGCCGCCAACTTAAGTCGAATCTCAAGGATGCTTCGCGGAAGATTCAAGAAATTGTCAGCCTACTGCCAGAACAAGTCAATGCTGCTAAAGTTGACTTGAAACAATTGCAGCAAAATTTGGTCTATTGCTTGACAATTTTTTCGATTTATGCTAATTATATTAGTCGATTGGAAGAACAAGAAAATACAATTAAAACTAATCTGAACAACTATAATAAACGGCTAGAAACTATAGCGGAAAGAATGGGAAATGACAAAAATGAGTTAAAATTTATGGCAAGTTTCAGCGATTTTGCTGAGGAAAAGTATGTCACCCAAGTTAAAGCGGATAATAGAAGTTTGAGTGCGGGTTTGCGGTTGTTGGAAAATGCGATCGAGACTGTAGAGGGGATTATCGAGATTGAGAGGGCTAAGAGCGATCGCACTTTAAACTTTACCATTGGTACAGTGGGCGTGGGAATTGGCACCAGCGGAGTCGCCGCCAGCATCTACGCCAGCCAAATCAAAAGCCCCGCTAGCCCGGAAAATCCGATGTCGGCCAGTCAAGTTCTCGTGTTGAGTCTGCTTTTGGGAATTGCAGGAGGCTTAGTCAGTGCGGGTTTATTAAAATTGCTTGACAGAATTCGGGGCTCGAAATAAACCGCAGATGGGGCTGAGGGCGCACAGAGAAGACAAGGGGAGAAAGTTATTGAGGGTTGATAACTCTGAGGATTTCTGTTAGTTAGCAGGCTTGACATCTTCCCACCAAAGTTGGACATAAGGCCAGAATACTTTATCATCATCTAGCCTGACTGTCACTTCATAGCGATCGATCTGAGTGAGTTCGCCTGTTTTACCATTGAATTGCAATTGTTTGGGATCGTCAGTGTGAATTTCTACCTTCTGATTCAACAGCGGCAGCATTTGCTTTGAAGAACCATGAAACGGATTTTTGCCTCTGAGCACATAGCCACCAATGAAAGATATGTACATTAAAGTTAGGAAAAATACTGTACAGAAACTCACAATCAACAGTGTTTTTGGTTGTGAAAAATTGGTATAAACGCTCGTAACTCCTACTACCATTGTTCCGAAAAATAACAGACTCGGCAGCAAGAGTCCATCTCCCAGAAACTCGCTACAAAAAAGCATCAGGGGTATCTGAAAACCAAATAATGCAGCTACCCAAATCCACCCACTCAGCAAGGATTCAGATAGTAGCCAATTCATTCCTACTGTAAGGCCGATCGCAATTCCTATCGCCCAAATCGGTGCCGCATAATCGTACTGTCTGAAGGGAAGAACTACAAAAAAGAATACAGCATAAATAAAACCCGCAATAGCTAAGGCTAATCCACTAATTATTTCGTTCCAGTTCAGCATTTTTAAATTCGGCGCAAATAGTGAAATCTTAATTAATATTATGTCGGCTTGAACAATAGTCCGGACATTTTTTTATCGCGAACGGTATAATAAGGGTTTCAGCTTCTTCAGACGCTGAAATCTTAACGGTAGAATGCCAGTTTCAGCCACCACCCCAAAAAAACTGTCCGGATTATTGCTCGAACAACCCCTATAAAATAGGTTTGAGGGTTCGGACTTCTCAGAACAAACGCATCTTATTTTTAGGATGCTTGCTAGACAAAGGTTTGGGCTATTGTGCATTTGTGTTCCCAAATGCTGAAACCCTTGCTAGGTAATGCTTACAGAATTCATGCCAATTTGAAAAATTAATGCAACAATATTGGTAGGGTGTGGATTCATCGATCGTACAAAAAAAATACAGAAAATCTGACAGCGACACAAAGCGCGACAATACTTGAGTAAACAAAGTCAACTAAGAGTGTTGCAGCAAGGATTTTTTAAATTGGTATTAGATGCGTTTGCCATGGGACTTCAGTCCTTTGATTTTTGATGCGGACTGAAGTCCGAACGATCAAACCTTATAAATGATAAAAATTAATAAATTAGACAGGAGAAGGAAAAAATTTGCGATCGCCCAAAGATGTAAAATCTAATTCCGCTAATGCTTTCTCGCTTATTTTGATGTGTTCTCAATCTGTGAATAGTTACCAATTAACCGGGCTGGCAATTACAGATTAAGGCTATCACAGACTTTTGCTACTTGCTGTCGATGGTGATAGTCCTTATTGAAGCTAGAAAGCGGAATTTTCAGACCGATATATCATTTAGGGTCGATCGACTTGACAAATTGTTGCACAGGCTGCGGTAGAGCCGGTACAAAAGTCTTTCTAAAACCCCGAGCATCCAACACTCGCCACAAAATACCCACCGCTACCGTCAAGAAAAATAACGCTCCCAAAAAATTGAACGCACCAGACAGAAAACCGCCATCCCTTTTTTTCGGAGGCGTAATGTGTTTGATCCGATATACAGCCGGCTCGTAATCTTTCCGTTCCTCGCGACTGGGCACCGGCTTTTTGGCATTGGTGCGCGAACTCTTACGGGGGCTCCCACTCAAACCCGTTTGATTAGTTTTAGTAGAACTACTGGGCGAGTCCAAATCAGAAGCGCCACGCATCGTGAACTTGCTAACAGATGTCCCGGTTTTGCCAACACCAGCATTCTGTATTCTACTGTTAGAGCGCTGAGTTGATTGGCGATCGGCTAAAGTTCGCATCAAACTTTGCAATTGCTGAGTCGCAGCCGGCGGGCGTTCCGCTTTCCTCGCCCAATTTAACAGCATCGCCGCAGTAATGCCGCAAAGATTCGCAGCCCCCACAGAAGCTATCCGCTTCAGCAGAGGCTGACTGTTGGACACAAACACCACCAGTGCGTCGGGATGTTCCTGAGCCAGACCGTAAACGCACTGAGCTGTAGCTACTACTAGCATTGCTTGTGCGCTTTGATTTTTCATCGAGGGTTCTAGGCCCCGATGCGTTTCTTGAGCATCAGTCACAATCCAGCCACTATCTGCAAAAAAGCGCATAAACTCTCTGGCCACTTGCTCTTGAGCTTTTTCTACCGCTTTCCCTGTCAGATAATCTATTTCGTCATACACTACTTCCGGGAGATAGCAACTTCCCACCTTGGCATATTCTTGCCAAACTTGGGTTCTGCCAGCCATCAAAACATCCGCATCAAAAGTTACCAATACAGGAGGAAGTTGATTAGCCATAACTTTAGCCTAGATGCTCATATCCGTGATTTTTACTTGCTAAATTAAGTTTAAACAAATTCCGAGCTTTTCTATTGGGTTAATTCATAAATATCTGGGGTGCGCCCAAGCGCACCCAGCCCACCAATGGTCAGATGATTAGTTGCCAATTCCTAAACGCCCAGCTAAAGCGGGAGTCAAGGGCAAAAGTACAGAAATCATTAAGAACAAAGCCAACAAACCCAAAGCTGCGCGAGCGTCGTCAGGTTCAGTCAGCTCGTTAAGGCTCGGCCGCTCCAGATTCCGCTGTAAAATCAGAATCACGATCGCCCAATACAAAGCCAAAGGATTAACTAAAGAAGCGATCGCCAGCACCACAAACGTCGCCAAAGTAGCGCGACTGGCAATTTTCCGGCCGTAGATTGCTTGCACAATTCTACCTCCGTCCAACTGTCCCGCAGGCATCAAATTAATCGCCGTGATTACCAAGCCCAACCAACCAATAACTACCAGCGGGTGAACGTCAACAATCTGTTGCTGCAACGCCGCACCCAAAACCACTTTTGCCAAAGTTCCCACCAAAACCGAGCCCTTGAAATACTCTGCGGGAATTTGAAACAAACTGCCGGGGTGAGAAAGCAGCAAACCCGTTACCAGCATGAGCAGAGAAATTATTCCCCCAGCGGCTGACCCAGCAAAAGCAATGTCAAACAAAACTTTACGGTTGGGAAGCAGCGACTCAAAACGCTCGATCGCCCCAAAAGAACCTATCTGAAAAGTTGGTATAAAAAACGGCCAACTCAAGCCAACCTTGTACTGATTTGCCAGCACTCGGCGAGCAATTTCGCCTGAACCTAAAACCGCCCAAATTCCCGCCGCAATTGGCAGCACTTCTGGATATCTACCAGGCGAGTTAAAGAAATCGAAACTCAGCAGCAAACCGGCTGTTTCCAAACTGGTAGCAATTGTTGCTAGTAGCAGTACGACTGCGAGGATTTTTTGAGATAGGGTAGTGGGCTGCGGGTCGTTTGTGCTGGGCAAGATAATAACTACCGGCTTCTCGTCCTGATTTTCTACTAAAAACAGGCGGTAGCGATCGTTCAATCTTTCTTGCAAACTTGCCGTCAAACGCGAGTGTACTTGTTCTGGGTCTCCCCGGAGATTGCCTTTCAAGATTACCCCATCTTGATAGGGAATCGTTTCTATAGCAAAGAAAGTATCGATGCCAAAGATGCCTTGAATTGCCTTGAGGTCTTCAACTGGAACGGGAATTATTTCTAATTCATTAGTTGCAGGCGATGTGACGATCTTAATAATTTCTTTTGCTGGTACCCGTTGTTCGTTTGCAGGGGAGTTTCCATCGCTTTGGGACTCGATCTGGGCCGGATCGGGGCGCGAGTCGATCACTGCATCGGCTGCTGCCTTCCGCAATTGCCTGCCCAGATAAATGTACAATCCCGTGGATGTCACCAGCAGCAACAATACCGCCACTAGATTTAGGTAAATCCCGGCACCGAACAAACCAAAGAACAGCAGCCACGGACTCATCAGCACCACTGACTGCAACCAAGCTAACATTCCCAGTTTGCCAAAAGGTCTGGCGCGATAAAATCCCCAACCCAGAATTCCCACAGCAACCAATACCAGTGCAATTGTGGCGGTATTTTCCGATGCCACGATCGGCATTCCGGTTGCTTGCGCCAATATCGGCTGTAACTGGTCGATCGCGCTGCGGTCTAGTAATAGCATTAAATTTTGGGGTATATGAAATAAAATTGCTCTTAACATATCCAAACCTGTCCAAAAATAGCCCGATCACTAAGGATAACTCCTGAGGGCTTCTCGACCCACAATCGCCTGCTGCTGTTTTAACTTTTGGGCGATCGGCTATTGACACAAAAGACTTTTTATGATAACACATCCGGTGTGTCAATCGATTTTAGATTGTAGATTTTAAATTTTAGATTTTAGAGGCGACCCCACGGATAAATTCGGGGGAAGAGAGGATTTGAGATTTTCGATTTGGGATTGATTCCACCGATAAATCACGTGGCGGAACATGCAGAAATTCGCTTGTCAAACATAAGAGGAAGAGGCGTAGGAGTGTCGATCGCGCGGAAGCCGGAAGATTTGCCAAATTTGGCAGGTCGGGCTTCAGGACGAATTTCATGGTGTTTTGGATGCCCGAATCCGCAACAACTGCGAAACAAACAAGGTTTCAGGTAGTCTGTCAGCTTTGGGGAAAACGTCTGAAACTATTGTCATGTATAGGTTTGGTTAACGGGTACGGCAGGACTTGAACCTGCGGCTCGCTGCTTAGAAGGCAGCTACTCTATCCAACTGAGTTACGCACCCAACTCAAAAAGTCTTTAACAGTATCATTGTATCGGTGGAGTGTGCGATCGAGCAAGTAAATATTTTTTAACTTAGACAGAAACCGGTTCTATCTAAAAAACTACGATGTGGAGCGCGGCGCGATCGGGAGCGAACACGCTAGTGATGAGAGTGCCCTTGCGTCCAGGATAGCAATTCACAAAAGCTGGAGGGACTCACCTGCAAACAACACAATTGTTAAAATTCGATAGTGACAAAGCCTCAAACGTAGGCCACAAGATCGAAAAACCAGAAATCCTCCCCTGATTTTAGGCATGAGTTGAGGCAATCGTGACTAACTTGCCGATCTTTGCCGATCTTTGATGATGTTTGCCAACATTCTGCTCGACTTGATATTTGAGAAAAATGTGGTAGAACTAGGATTGAAAGACTCAGGTGAAAATCCCTGATGGTAGGGAGCCTATATATAAGCTTCCTCTACGGCATCAAAGCAAAATAGTCAATCGCCCGATCGGCACGAGCTCAGAAATCAAGCGTTGCCAGTACAGCAGTCGTAAGTTGTGCGCGGGGGAATTTCCTTCGTGCATTAGTTCATATGCCATGGTTGAGAGACAATCTCAGCTTAGATACTTGTTAGCATTTGTTAGCAAAAAAGTATCGGAACGCTTGAGGAGGGAAATCCTGCTAATTAAAGTGAAATCGTTGAATCAAGCACCTCCAAGCCTAAAAGCCTGGAAAGCTTCAAAAGCACAGCACCTCGGCCATGACAGGAGTCAAATCGCAGTGTCATGTTTATTCTGAAACGGCAGGATGTTGAAATATCCAATTTTCAACACCCAAAACGGGATCAACAAATTCCCATTCTCAATTATCAGGGGCAGACTTTTCGCCTAATCAGCGCCTTCAACGGCAAGCAAGCAGAAGACGCCAGAGCCTTGTGGCGGGATTTAACCGACAACCGAGGCAAAGCCTGCGTTCTGCTAGAAGAGCCGGATAGATATAGCGTTTGGGGAAAAGTCCGTTTAGATCAGCTTGCCGGTGAAGAACCGGCAGGTACAGAATCGGCTAAAGCACCGCTATTCGCGCAGGGCTGTCTGCTGCTCCTCCAAGCTGTTTACTTCGATGTAGAAGACCTCTTAGGCGCAAGGCAAGCCACATCGTTTCAGAAAGATATCACCAAGGTATTTCAGCAAGGAAACTTCCCCCAGGCAGACTCCGCTGATGCGATCAAAAATTGGCTGACCGTTAGTCCCTTGCAAAATCATAAGGTGCCCCCTTGGCAAGAGCAACATCTCAAAACCTTATTGCAAGAACTTCACCGTTTGGGCAAATCATATTTTGGCAATACCGACTTCGCTGAGGGAGTGAGCGATGTGCTGCAAGATATGCCAGCACAGGATCGCACTCAGTTTCTCGATTGGCTGAAACAATCAGCCCTCAACAAGTTGTGGATCGCAGCATAGAAAATCTTTGACAATTGCTCTGACAATTGGGCCCAGATAATCGAGCTGAGATAATTTCACTGTCGGGGGCAAGGGAGATACAGGTTGGATTGCCAACTTGTATCGATCGATCGACATAATTGTTAAATCAGTTAAGAGGCCAGCTACAGTCTGGCAATTTAACTAAAATCCGATCGCAGTTCCCACCCAAAATCATTGATATGAGTGGGGGAGTGTGAAAGCCAAAAACAGAGAAAGCAACATTTGAGGATATAATTTCCGAGTTTAATAGGCTACGGTAAAAGCCTTAATGGTGAAGGCGCAGACCGTATTTCTATCATCTGTTCCCGGGAAAAACATCGACTAAGAACTAATTCTTTGAATTAGTAAATAGATAGTATTCTTGCTTAGTCTTCCGAGAGTGTACGAGGGCAAAAATCCCGACAACACGCTGAGGACGGCAGTTTTTCCGGGAGCGTCAGATCAAGGTTCTTTGGCGAAAGAATCCTCATCTACAATCAAAGATTGAGATGGGGTGCGTTCAACCGCTAGTTAGGTATCGTGAAATCCCTATGAGTAGCACTTCAGAAAAGTCATCTACATCTACCTCTTTACTATCAGCTCAGACCCTCGTGATTGTGGGCATTGTCTGGGCTGTCATGGCGCTGCTGTTCTTTTTGCTGTTCAGCGTCCCTCTTTCACAAGAAGATGGTTTACCGCCTTGGTACTCGATCGGCACTTATGTTTTTGAATGCGGGGCATACCTTGGAGCGTCTTTAGTCTGTTTGAGAAACTGGAAAAGCCCCCACATGGCAAGCGGGCGTAACGTCTGGCTGGGAATTGGTTTGGGGATGCTCTTCTATTTTATCGCCGGCGTGCTGTTCGGGATTTGGGAACTCTATTTCGAGTTAGACCCAGATGTGTCCCCAGCAGATGCGTTTTATCTGGGCAGCTATGTGGTACTGATCGGAGGCATGGTTCTAGCTGTGACTTCCAAGCGACTGAATCTAGAATTTTGGCAATGGGGTTTGTTAGCGGCAATAGCAGCCTTTGGGATTGCTGTAGCTATCTGGGTTGCTGCGCCCGACTCTTGGAGACAACAGCTAGGAATGGCTCCGGCTGCTCCCCAGGAAGTAGTTACAGGATCTGCACCTGACTCAACGGCTGCCAAAGGAAAAGCCCCTGCTTTGGACAATTCTGCCCAGTCAAAAGCAAAAGGAACGGCAGCAGCGGCTGCTAAATCGGCATCGGAAGAATCAGCAGAAGCAACTAAAGCTCCCGAATGGGTGATGGCACTTGACAAGCAACTATCACCTTACGCCTATGCAATCAATTTGTTTTACATCGTCGGGGACGTTTTTCTGCTGATTATTGCTACTGCGCTGCTGCTGGCGTTTTGGGGAGGACGTTTTTCCCAATCTTGGAGAATGATTGCGGCTGCAACTTTTTCGCTTTACATCGCAGATATGTACTTCAAATGGCGCGATACTCAGGCTGAGGGTAGTTATCAAAGCGGCAGTTTACTGGAAGTCTTTTTTGTTTTCAGTGGCATCCTGTTCGGAATAGGAGCTGTTTTGGAACATGACATCTCCACCCGTTCTCGTCAAAGCAGGCGGACTCGTCGCACCGCGTAGCGATTTGAGATTGGGGTTGCTTCGGCAAGGGAGGGGAACGTGAAAGCTTTTTTGTCCTTGCCGACATCTGTCAACTGCCAATCGAAAATAAAAAATCATACTTTGCCGATCGCACTTCCTACGTCTTTTCACGTCTTTTTGCTGGAAAACTTGGCATGACGCCCACAAAACTCTCCGATTCAGACAAACGGGAACTCCTCAGGCTGTACCGACAGTCGGACGAGAATACTATCACTCTGGCCAAGCGCTACGGAGTGAGTAGTTCGACTGTAAGGCGCATCCTTCAGGGGGCTTTGTCCGAGTTAGAATACGCATTTCTAGTCCAGCAAAAACAAAAGCGTTCGTCCGATCGTAGCACCAGCAGCCTTTCTCAACCAACAGAAACGGCTGCTGAATCGTCGGCTAAGAACTCCATCGCCCCTGGAGATACTCCCCTGTCTGAGTCACTCCCCGTCACGCAGTCAGCCCCAAATTCGAGGCCGACGATCCGAAAGCGTTCTGTATCAGCCACCCAACCTGTACCAGAAATCGAAATTCCAGGAACTTTACAGTCGGATTTCGAGGTTTCTGATTTACCAGATGCCCCAGCAGGCAATCTTGCCGAACCCAGCCACCGTGCTGTTGTGACTGGGGAACTACAGGCAATGCTTGGTGGTGAAGATTTTAGCGATTTCGACGAAGATGAGGATGAGGATGAGGAGGATGAGGATGAGGATGATGATGAGGATGAGGACGACTTCGACGAAGATTTAGAGGATGAAGATTCTCTGTTTGAAGGGAGTCTGCTGGGTTCGATGTCCGGAGAGTCGATAGAACTTCGGGCTATAGGCCCGATTCAAGTTTTGCCTTTAAGCGAAGCATCTGTGCCCAAAATTTGCTATTTAGTAGTCGATCGGGCGGCAGAGTTAATCACCAGACCTCTGAAAGCATTTGGCGAACTCGGTCAAATTCCGGCGGCCGAAATTCGCGAGAAAACTCTACCAGTTTTTGACAATCATCGAGTAGCGCGCCGATTTTCTACTCGCAATCAAAGAGTTTTCAAGATTCCAGACGGCAGGCTGTTGCAAAAAGCCGCGCCTTACTTGCTAGCCAAAGGAATTACTCGGCTGCTGATTGAAGGTCAGGTTTATTCCATCGAAGGTGTGAAAAATTAACTTAATATTCTGCGGTGTCCGAGTCTTCGGGATTTGCTTGAAATCTGGGACGCGAGTCTTGGGAATCTGAAAGGTTCCAAAGCGGTTGTAGCACTGCACCGCCTATCAGTCCCGCACTAATGCTCATGGCCAATACTAATCCTACAGGAATCTGTATGGATTTAAACAAGATAAAGCTTAAGGCTACTGGCGCGGCGTTCTGGACTGAGATTATGCCGATCGCGCTTGCTAAAATTGCTACTAAAAAACTTATGGCGAGCAGAGGAATTATTTTCATAAATGGGCAGAAAAGCTAACACTTTAACTAATTTTACTGCTTAATGATTTAAATCTTATGTCAAAATATTATTTTGGCAAACCTCCTATCATTAAATAATATACAACAAGATTAGGGGCAAAGTCAAGTAGATACCGGAGAAATATATTTTTTGTTAAATTAAACATAAAAAATAAACATTTTTACAATTCTAATTTTTACAATGCCAACTGTATTGCGAGTATATCATGGGCAGTCATCTCAACTAAACTAAATGGAATGATGTTAATGTTACCTTCATGTTAGTAATTTAACTTGTCAATGTACCTCATAAACTTGGAATACGCTGTATTTATAACTTTTAAAACATGGAATATTTCACATCATTGATCGGGCAAGATCGAGCAGTAGAATTGCTGACCCAAGCAGTCGATCGCAACCGAATTGCTCCCGGCTATCTATTTGTCGGCTCCAACGGCACCGGCAAAAGCTTAGCAGCACAGTGTTTCATCGAGCTTTTATTCTCAGTAAATCTTCCCGAAAGGCGATCGATAGAATCCTTGCAAAATCGCGTCCGACAGCGAAATCATCCAGACTTACTCTGGGTAGAACCAACCTACATGAACCAAGGCAAACGGCTTTCCGCAAAAGAAGCAGAGGAAGCAGGATTAAAGCGAAAAGCACCGCCCCAAATTCGCCTAGAACAAATTCGCGAAATCGGCGAATTTCTGAGTAGGCCACCACTAGAAGCTGGGCGTTCAGTCGTAGTTTTAGAACAAGCAGAAACAATGGGTGAAGGAGCAGCCAACGGCTTGTTAAAGACCTTGGAAGAACCGGGAAAAGCAGCGCTAATTTTAATTGCTCCGACTGTGGAAGCTTTGCTACCCACGTTGATTTCCCGCTGTCAAAAAATCCAGTTTTCGCGGCTGAATCCCGAAGCAATGGGACAAGTTTTGCAGCAAGGGGGATTTGCCGAAATTTTATCCCATCCCGAGGTAATCGGGATGGCGCAGGGAAGCCCTGGGGAAGCAATTGCTATTTGGCAGCAACTGCAATCAATACCCGAGGATTTGCTGCAAAAAGTTAAGCAGTTGCCTCAAAATTTGCGATCGGCTTTGGAATTGGCTAAGGAAATTGATAAAACTTTAGATACTGAATCTCAGTTGTGGTTAATTGATTATTTACAGCATTGTTACTGGCAGCAATTTTTGGCAGGCCGAATTAGCCGATCGCCCTTAGAACCCTTAGAAAAAGCCCGACAATATTTGCTAAACTACGTACAGCCGCGATTAGTCTGGGAATGCACACTAATGGGAATCTGTCAACCATAATAAGAGTGCCAAGTTTGAGCCCAATACAATAATTAAATAAATTCACCTAATTAAAAATAAAATATCGATCGCTAAAAAGCTTGCTGTATATGTCTTATCACTTCTCTCGGGACGATAACTAAAGCCGTCCTCCGACTTCTATTTCTGTTCTTCCTTCTTCCGACTTCCATTTCTATTCTTCCTTCTATCAACTGTCAACTGTCAACTGTCAACTGTCAACTCTTCCTTCTTCTTAACACAATGGAAAAAGCCACATTTGCCGCCGGTTGTTTTTGGGGAGTCGAACACAAGTTTCGCGCCGTTGCGGGTGTCATCTCGACTGCTGCGGGCTACACAGGAGGTCACTGGCCGAATCCCTGCTACCTCGACGTTTGCGCCCGAGTTACCGGTCACGCTGAAGCAGTGCTCTTGGAGTACGATCGATCGCAAATCAGTTACGAAACACTGCTAGATATATTCTGGAACTGTCACGATCCAACCCAAATCAATCGCCAAGGCCCCGACAGAGGCGAACAGTACAGGTCAGTCATTTTTTATCACAATTCGGAACAAGAAAAAGCCGCCCGCGCATCCAAACAAAAATTGCAAATTTCCGGTAAATACGACAAAGATATTGCCACCGAAATCAAACCCGCTGGTGAATTTTATATGGCCGAGGATTACCACCAGCAGTATATTGAGAAGAAGCGGCAGCCCTCCGCATCAAAGGACTAAAGTCCTCACTACAAACCTGATAAAAATATATTTTCCCAAACAAAAAGCGCCCCTATTTCTAGGAGCGCTTTTTGTCAATCAAGAGTTAAAAATTAACCGTTGATGGAAGGAGCAACCAAAGCCACGGGAGTTGTTTCACCAGCAGCCAAGTCGAGCGGGAAGTTGTGAGCATTGCGCTCGTGCATTACTTCCATACCCAAGTTAGCGCGGTTGATGACATCAGCCCAGGTGTTGATGACGCGACCTTGTGAGTCGATAATCGATTGGTTGAAGTTGAAACCGTTCAAGTTGAAAGCCATTGTGGAAATACCCAAAGCGGTAAACCAAATGCCAACTACTGGCCATGCGCCTAACAAGAAGTGCAAGGAACGGCTGTTGTTGAAAGAAGCGTATTGGAAGATCAAACGACCGAAGTAGCCGTGGGCTGCAACGATGTTGTAGGTTTCTTCTTCTTGACCGAATTTGTAACCGTAGTTTTGCGAC
>NZ_JAEQCB010000124.1:0-31260 GCF_020738785.1 Microcoleus sp. PH2017_05_CCC_O_A
GGTGGCAGAGATAATTACAAAATCTGGGAAGAAGGACAAGTGCCGAAAGTGATTTTTGAAATGACATCACCAAGCACGCAGTCGGAAGATAAAGTGATTAAAAAAGATTTGTATGAAAGATTAGAAGTTCAGGAATACTGGTTATTTGACCCAAAAGGTGAATGGATTCCTGAAAAATTGCGCGGATATCGACTGGGGGTAGAGGGTTATCAAATAATTACAGATAGTCGTTGCGAAGTATTGCAACTGCGTTTAGAAATAGAAGGAAAACTGATTGGGTTTTATCGGGAAGATAATGAAGAAAAATTATTAACTCCTGATGAATTGGCTTCAGCTTTAAAAGCGGAACGGCAACGGGCTGAGGCGGAACGGCAACACGCAGAAGTGGAGAGTCAACGTGCACAATCGGAAAGTCAGCGGGCTGCTGAACTCGAATCTTTGCTAGCGCGTTATCGAGAGCAGTTTGGAAAATTGCCGTAGAATAAATAGTATAGGGGCGGGGCATCGCCCCTACAAAAATAGTTAGAGTCAACTAAAATTAAATATAATTAGAATAAAGGAGCAATCGACATGATTCAAGCTTTAACAAAATTAGTAACATTTGACGAATTCATTGCCTGGTATCCTGAAAATTCAGAACATCACTACGAACTGCACAATGGAGTAATTATTGAAATGCCCAAAGGAACTGGCCAACATTCAGAAATATCTGGCTTTCTCAATATAGAAGTTGGCGTTATATGTCGCAATACCCGATTGCCCTATTTCCTTCCCAAAGAATGTGTCCTTAAACCCGATCGCGACGAATCAGGATATGAGCCAGATGTCATAGTTCTCGATCGCCAGCAAGTGATAAATGATACTGGATTGTGGATTATTTGGGATTGGGTGGAAGACGCTACATAGGCAATCCCAAACAACCGACGCTTTCAGTATATCAATTGGCTGACGGGGAATATGAGTTGACGCAGTTTCGGGGAGACGATAGGATTGAATCCGGTGCTTTTCCGGAGTTGAACTTGACTGCTCAACAGGTGTTTGAAGCAGGAATTGTGAATGAATAAGGAGAATTGTCATAGGATAAGAGGTATTAAATAGACCAAACTAAAAAACAGAACTCCCAGAACCCCGACTTCTTAAAGAAGTCAGGGTTCTTCTAAGAACGATCGCATTTTAGGTTATATCAATTCCGGTTACACGACCTATGATATAGAGGAGACGGCAGTGCCGTGTCCCTACAATATTTTGGGTAGGGACACGGCACTGCCTTCTCCTAATTTCGGCTAATAATCATTCCGATGCTACCGGATTTGATATTAATTAAATTAACCTACTTAATTACAGCAAAAAAGTTTATAATATGTATACAACTCACAGGAAGCACGACCATGACAGCAGTCGTTACCACCCTCAAAACTTCTGAAATCATATACCCTAGCGCTGATGGAGAACCAGTGGCAGAAACTTACGACCATCTTTACGCAATTTTAACCACTTTAGAAGTCTTAAAACAATACCTCGCAGACCGTCGAGCTACTGTTTTAGCAAACCAATTTTTATACTACGCTCAAGGATTCCCAAAACTGCGCGTAGCACCGGATGTGATGGTGATTTTTGATGTAGAACCAGGTGGCAGAGATAATTACAAAATCTGGGAAGAAGGCCAAGTGCCAAAAGTGATTTTTGAAATGACATCACCGGGTACAAAGTCGGAAGATATAATCAATAAAAAAGACTTGTATGAGGGGATAGAAGTTGAGGAATATTGGTTGTTTGACCCTAGAGGTGAATGGATTCCGGAACAATTGCGTGGGTATCGATTGGGAGAGGATGGGTATGAATTAATTAGAGATAGTCGCAGCGATGTATTGCAATTGCGGTTAGAAATAGAAGGAAAATTGATTGGGTTTTATCGGGAAGATAATGGAGAGAAATTATTGATTCCCGATGAATTGGCTTCAGCTTTAAAAGCAGAACGACAACGGGCTGAATCTGAACGACAACGGGCTGAATCTGAAAGTCAACGGGCTGAAGCTGAAAGTCAACGTGCTGAAGCCGAAAGTCAACGGGCTGAAGCTGAAAGTCAACGGGCTGAGGCCGAAAGTCAACGGGCTGAGGCTGAAAGTCAACGGGCGACTGAACTGGAATCTTTGCTAGCGAGTTATCGATCGCAGTTTGGAGAATTACCGCAGGATAAATGGCTAAAGATGCAGGGTGCGATCGCACTTCACCGAGATCGCACTTCTAATTCTCGGTTAAATAGTGTTGACAAATCTAAATTTTTGTGTTAACAGAATCTCGGATTTTACAACTGATCGTTTTGCGATCGAACTTGGGCAATCTAGATATAGGTACGAGTGCGAGTGCCTGGAAAACAGCTACAGTAAAGGTTAGCAATGGAAAGTATACAGAAAAAATCTGGTGATAGTCGGGTTCGTAAGGGCGATTCCCTACGGGATAGCTACGCTTCACGTATTAAGCAGATTTTTGCGTTTGTATCAATGGCTGGCTTTGCGGGTTCGACAATTTTTGGTATGGTAAGTCTGTTCAGCAGTGGTTTGAGCAGTCAGCACCGACAAAAACCCGTGGCTGCTGTTGTGGTTTCTCAGGAGTCTCTGCTGGCGGCCCAGGAACGGGAATATCAGACGGTTTTGCAGCGGGAACCTCAGAATCAGACGGCTCTTGAGGGGTTGGCGAATGTGCGGTTGGAGATGAAGGATGATGTGGGGGCGATCGAGCCTTTGGAGAAGTTGGTGAAGCTAAATCCCGATCGGGCTGATTATAAGGATCTTTTGGGGCAGGCGAAGGGGAAGAAGTAAGGAAAGGGCGATCGCTAAAGCTAAAATCAAAACACAGCAGACTTACAATCAATCCCACTAATAAAGAAAAAAATTATTATGCTTTTTTTACCCATTCTTAAGAAAACAGGTCATTTAGATCGAGTTCACATTACAGTAGGCATTGTTGGATCTCGTAAAATCGGAGATTTGGATGATTATGCAAGTCAAGGATGGGAAATTTTTGCGCCTAATTTGACTATCTATGGATTTGATGCAGATGCAGAAGCTTGCAATGAAGCTAATGCTGACCTAGAAGCTAGACAAGTAAATTGGACTGAGAAACATATTCCCTTAGCTCTTAGCAATACAGAGGGAAAAGCCACACTTTATGTAACTAAATATCCCGGATGCAGTTCTTTATATCCCCCCAGTGAAGAGTATATCAAGCGCTTCTCTGGAAATTCAGAACTGATCGAGCTAAAGTCTACAGTAGATTTATCCACTACCACTTTAGAAAATTTTTGTAAAGCTGAAGATATCAAAGAAATAGATTTTCTTCACCTAGACGTTCAGGGAGCAGAGCTAAAAGTTTTACAAGGATCTGATGGGATATTAAATAATAGTGTATTGGGATTAGTAACCGAAGTTGAATTCACCGAACTGTATGCAGGTCAACCTTTATTTAGCGAGGTAGATATTTATCTCAGGAACCGAGGTCTTACACTGTTTGACTTTGGGCATATGCAACGCGATATGCGTCGCGAAGTCCCAGTCATATCAAACAGTCATCCGGGCGCTTTAATTTGGTCAGACGCTTTTTATTTTCGCGATTTGATGCGATCGAATGTAGATCCAAGCTTAAAAACACCAGAAAAACTGCTCAAACTAGCTTGTCTGGCTGACGTGATGAAATTTCCTGATTATGCTCTGGAAATTCTAGAGTATCTAACTTTAAATTATGGCAGTGACCCTAACTATAATTTTGCAAATAATATCATTGAGAGTCTGGGTCAAATACCAGAACTGGTGGAACAAGGGCTAGAATCGCTACCGATTGTTGTTAGAATGCGAAATTGGGTAAGCGGAGGCGAACATCTTAAATTGGAGACTGTCAAGGCTCCAGGTATTTCAAAACAAAGTTTGCCGAAGCGAGACTATATTTCGCCAAATTTTTTCACTATTCAGCCTGATAAATACTTCCAAGATATGATTGTAGGAGATACAAATCTCCAAAGTTGGCCTTACTTGCGCCGAAATGTTCCTCATAACTGGTACGTGGATAGACGGCAACCAACAGTAGGATTTCTGAGCAGAGATGAAGCTCATATTATATATAATACGGCTCTCAAGTTTAAAGGGAAAAAAGCATTAGAAATTGGTTGTTGGCTGGGTTGGTCAGCCTGTCATTTAGCACTGGCTGGAGTATATCTAGATGTAATCGATCCTCTACTAACTAGACCGGATTTTTATGAAAGTGTCAGTAATTCACTAAAATCAGCAGGAGTGCTTGACTCAGTTAATTTAGTAGCTGGTTCCAGTCCCCCAGCCGTTGAAGAATTAGCGATTCAATTGCAGCGTAAATGGTCTTTGATTTTTATTGACGGCAACCATGAAGCACCAGGCCCACTTCATGATGCAATTATTTGCGAAAAATTAGCAGAAGCAGATGCTTTAATTCTATTTCACGATTTGGCTTCCCCTGATGTCACTCAAGGCTTAGACTACTTAAAACAAAAAGGGTGGCAAACAATGGTATATCAAACCATGCAAATCATGGGAGTTGCTTGGCGGGGAAATGTTGAGCCAGTTGTCCATCATCCAGATCCTAAAGTTAACTGGATATTACCTACGCATTTACAAGGGTACACAGTCAGCAGTATGTCAAAAAATCAGTTTTTCGATCGAGAAGTAGGAGTACGACAAGTGCAAGAAATGATGCAACAAGCCATTACATTAGTTAATAGTAACCAGCCAGTAGAAGCCATGCGAATAGCTGAACAAGCGGTTTTACTAAATATCAATGTGGCAGGAATGCACTACCTGCGGTCTATTTGTTTGAATAATGTAGGACGGCATAAGGAAGCACTTACAGCCGCAAAAGAGGAACTGGCAATTAATCCGACGCACCAACAAGCACAAGAACAAGTTGAAAACTTAACTAAAGCTATATTGCGATCGGAAATAACAATCCCCACACAGCAACGCTCGTGGCATACAACCCTTGCACGCGAAAATATGCTGTCAATTCAAAACGCTACTATGAATTATTCATACAGGGGCGTACCCATGCTGAAAAATCCCTTCGACTTTGCAATCTACCCCGTATTAATCTGGAATTTAAAACCGCGTACAATTATTGAAATTGGCTCAAAAGATGGTGGGAGTGCTGTGTGGTTGGGAGATATGCTAAATAATTTTGGCATTGACGGTCACATCTATTCTATCGATATTGTCAAAGTTACTTCAGTCCAACATCCTCGCGTCACTTACATGGAAGGGAACGGACGAGCATTACAGGCAACATTGACACCAAATTTTCTCAACTCGTTGCCGCGTCCTCTACTGGTAATAGAAGATGCAGACCACTCTTACGAAACTAGCAAGCACGTCTTAGAATTTTTTCATTCATATCTCAAGCAAGGAGAATATATTGTTATAGAAGATGGAATTATTTCAGATTTAGTTCAAGATACTTCATATAACCGTGGACCCCACAAAGCATTGAAAGAATTTTTATCGGAACGCGAAGGCGCATATGAAATTGATAGCAGTTATTGTGACTACTTTGGCTATAACATAACTTGGTGTACTAATGGTTTTTTAAAGAAAGTAAAAGAATCCTCATCGCTCGGCGAGCCATTTTTAAATAAACTGTTTCATTATGTTGAAGAGTATCAGCCTGTACCTCAAGTACCCTCGTCTGTTGATTTGAGTGGCGATAGGCAAAAACTTGCTCAGTTAATTCAGAAAGGCAAAGAGTATTTTGTGAAGGGTGAGATAGAGACGGCGATCGCTACCTTCACACAAGCAGTAGCAGCTCATCAAAGCTCTTTAATTTCCCACAACTACCTAAGCATACTTTACTGGGAAGTAGGAGATGTTCAAAAAAGCTTGCAGCATCATATCCTATCACAATTTAGTAACATAATTCTTGACAGCACGATTGCGGATGAATTTCAACAAATACTGTCAGTTATCAGACCTTACACATTATTGAGTGAAGCCCGACTATTCTCGCTATACTCCCTAGCAAGGCAAATCTGTTTAGATGATATACCAGGTAACTTCGTTGAATGTGGCAGTTATAAGGGAGGGTCAGCAGCGCTTCTAGCAGTCGTTATCAAGCGATACAGTTTACGCCCGCGACTTATCTATGCTTTTGACACTTTTGAAGGGATGCCAGAACCCACTGAAGCCGATAAACATAACGGAATTCCTGCTAATTTAACATCTTGGGGTGCTGGAACTCTCAAAGCTCCACTTATTGACAACTTAGAGGTCATTTGTCAATCCTTGGATGTCAGAGATATTGTCCTACCCGTTAAGGGACTATTTGCTCAAACCTTACCTGAATCTAAATCCGCAGTAGGTACTATTTCTTTACTGCACGCTGATGGCGATTGGTATGAGTCAACAATGGACATATTTAATAACATTTACGATAGTGTTGTTCCCAACGGTTTTATCCAGATAGACGATTACGGTCACTGGGATGGTTGTAAAAAAGCAATCCATGAATTTGAAAAGGGTTGCGGTCAATCATTTGCTCTTCGGGTTATCGACTACACGGGTGTATGGTTTCAAAAAGAAGATTCTGTTCATCAAGACTGCAATCACTGGCGCACTTTTTGGCATTTAGCGCAAACCTCAGAAAAAATGGGCAATAGAGAATTAGCCACAAAAGCAGCGCAAGCTGTTTTGAAAATTGTGCCAAAGCTGGTCAAGGCTGAAAATCTATTGAATCGCGATCGTTCACCGTTGGAGTTGGTTGTCTCACCAGAAATTTCACTATCAGCGGAATTGGATGACTTCTTCAACAACTTAAGACTGAGAGAACTCAACATAATTCTGTTTCCTGATTGGCAGCAACCTGAAGAGTCTATCTTTCTTCAGTTACAAGGTGTAATTACTTCTTTATTGGCTCACAAAGAACCAAGTAAAATAACTGCGCTTCTAGACACCAGCAACATCTCCGAAGAAGATGCAAATTTACTTTTATCCTCTGTTATAATGGATATTCTTATGCAAGAAGATTTAGATGAGACAGACGCTCCAGAAGTGTCTTTACTGGGAAATCTCAGTGAAATGCAGTGGAAAGCTTTATTACCCTGCATCCACTATCGGCTAGTCTTAGAGAACGAAAACGAACAGGCAGTTGCACAAGCTGGCGCAGCAAATCTCCCCAGTTTGAAAGCAGATAATCTTAGCATTTGATGAATTTCACTCAACATATAAAAGGTAGGTCAGTCATGGATGAAAATCAAATTATTGAACAACTAGAAAAGCACAAGTTCTATCACATAATTCAATTAACTGAAAAGATATCAACATCAGGAAATAACGTCGCTGTACCTATGCAGGACGTGCCTCTTAGGGCTTTAAGAACACTGGATCTTAAGGACAAGCGAGTTCTTGATATCGGCTGTCGAGATGGTTTGTTTTGTTTTGAGGCAGAAAAGCTGGGCGCAAAGGAAGTCATTGGTATCGATAATGACTTATCGATGGGGGCGATCGAGTTCTTGATTCCTTTTTTCAATTCAAAAGTCAAGATGTATCAATTAAACCTCCTTGACTTAAAACCTGAGACATTTGGAATGTTTGATGTCATCTTATTTCCCGGTGTTCTTTATCATCTCCGATATCCCTTCTGGTCGCTAAAGTTGATTAAAGATGTCTTGGAAGAAGGAGGAAAAATAGTTATAGAAACAGCAGTATATGTGGATGACAACCAAAATGCTATGCTGTTTTGTCCTGTAGGTTCTGATAGTCCGTATGAGCCTACGAGTTGTACATTCTTTAATTTGAAAGGACTCATGGATACGCTTTTGAGTCTCGATTTGGTGGTGGAAGATATTGAACTCTTGTACAACAACGATTTACTATCATTGGCACCCGAAGGAATTACTTATTCAATGACTCAGCCGATCGAGCGTTGGATCGATAGGGCTACTTTTATTTGTACAAATAAAAAATTGATAGACCAGCCAAGAGTTGTTGATTACTGGAACACCACACACGATGTTCATACCACTCAAAAATTATAATTAGGTGAGGTATCAACTCAACACTGAATTCCCAATTTCTACTGATTTATTTTTTGTTTTGAAGTGCTAGTTCGTACAAAACGGATTCTAATCTATCCATTGTACGGGTGCGACTGAGTTCTAATAAAGCTCGTTCCTGTCCTTTGCTTACCATATCTTGCCATTCAGCAGGATTCATCAACAGGTAAGATAACTGATCGGCAAGATCCATAGGGTTTTCTGACTCGAAAATTAGCCCAGTTTCTCCGTGCTTCACGGCTTCTGGAGATCCTCCTGTATTGCTGGTAACTATCGTCTGTCCAGCAACCATGGCTTCAATTAAACCAATACTAAATGGTTCTTCAAAGCGAGAGGGCAATACCCAAATATTATGCGTTTTGTAGAGCTGTTGTAGTTCCTGCCGGGATAGCAATCCAGCAAAGTGAATCTTGTCTTGTAAGCCCTCTGATTCAACAAATTCTTGAAGTTCTTGAACAAAACTAGGATTGAGAGAGCCTCCTGCTATTGTTGCAGTAAAGTCAATATCTGCATTGTGGAGCAAGTAAAGAGCTTCAATCAAAATATCTGGGCCTTTATAGTGCATCACTAAACTGGCATAGACAATGCGAAGGCGATCGCGCGGTGGAAGTTCGGCTTGGTAAAATGCCTCAACATCTCCGCCTGGATAAATCGTCTGAGCCGTTTCTGTAGGATAGCCTTGTTGCTGTAAATTTTCTCGAATCCAATCGCTAACAGTAATGTATCGATACAAAGAACTCTGAGGAGCTAGATCGCAGCTATATCCGGGTTGTGAATTCATCACATAATGAGCGATCGGTATCCCGGCAGCTAGTATCTGTTCTAAAATTGGCGAACCTAAAAAATCTGCATTGCCTGTCAAGCAAACATCAGGTTGAAAAAAGGGCAACAATTCCTCTAGAGTTTTATAATTTTGTACGGCAATTGCTGCAACATGAGCTGGGTAAAAAGGCTGCGCCCCTCGCTCTGTCCAAGTTCCCCATAAAGATAAACAGCGTCGCACTGTCGGAGGATCTGAATCAGCTTTTGTGTAACCAGTGGGCAAGTGTTCCGTGTTGCTGGTAATAACGAGAACCTGATGACCGCGTTCTTGCAAAAGCTTAGCGTAATCTGCGATCGCCCGTTCGTAGCCTCCAACCACTTGGGGTGGATATAGATTATTTACAACCAGAATTTTTAGCTTTTCCAATCACCCGATCTCCGTTATGAATAATGTTTATCTAAATATATCTGCCACATTTGCTCGTAAGCTTTCTCCATCTCTCGCGTAAATTGCTCACCATTCCACAGCGGAGCTGTTTGTCGTGACTGCCGCAGTTTCCAAGATATTTGCTGCCGCAAAGCCGGGTCTTTCCCTAGACGAATCCCCCATTCGACATACTCTTCATCAGTCCAAGCTATTCCCTCTGTCACCCCTGCATTCATCATCATCGTATAACTGTTACGTGCCGCAAATTGCTCACCAACTCGCGTCACGAGAGGAATGCACATCCACAAAGTTTCTAGGGTAGTTGTAGCACCGTTATAAGGATAGGTATCAAGAACTACATCAGCAATTGCCAAATTAGCTCGGTGAACGGCTTCTGCTGCTACCTCTGACAAAAATCGCAGGCGATCGCCCGCCACACCTTCTTCTTCTGCCATTTGAGTAAAGAAGTTTTTTATTGATTCTTCATCTCCGGCACCTTTGATCAAAAAGTAACTATTCGGTACTTCCTTCAAAATCTTAAGTTGTAGTCGCGCTGTTGAGGGATGGCGTTTGTAGCTCTTCTGAGCGCTTAGATACACCACCGCATCGCTAGAAATATCTAACTGATCCCGACGCAAAGTAGGGACAGCCACCTCAAAACCATCTACAGCTACATAAGTTTGAGGCAAGCGCCAGATTTTTTCACTGTAATAATCTTGAGCAGACTCCGGTAGAACATACGGATCTGCAATAAAATAGTCAACCGCCGGCAGCCCAGAAGCATCCCATCCCAGCCAAGTAGCTTGAATAGGAGCTGGTTTAAGTGCCACCGCTTCACAGGTAATATCTAAAGTGATACTGTCAAGTTCAATCAGAATATCAATCTCATCGTTAGCAATCTGCTCTGCTATTTCAAGACCTCCAAAGCTATCTTTAGATGCTTTAAAAACTTGATTTAGATACCATTCTTGTAAAATATCTGGCTTTTTTTTGTTACCTATAAAATAGCCGTAAATTTCAAATTTATCGCGATCGTGATACTGAAACAACCATCGTGCTAACCAGCCTACAGAATGCCTTCTCAGGCAACTAGATAAGTAACCTATCTTCAATGGCTTAGTAGCACTACCGCTGATTTTACGAGATGACTGCCGCTGTCGGTATTTCTCGGACTGCTCCTGAGCATAGATTTGAACATTAGCTTGACACAACTGAGACACTTGGTTTTGAATTTGCCTATTATTTTTTGGCTCATCCTGAAAGTAAGGTAAAAAGAAGGATGTAAGAAATAAATTTTGAACTGTAACTGGGTGAATGGCTCTTGGTTGTTCAGCTATCAGTAAGTTCAGCAGCGATTTATGTAGCCCGATAACTGAAGCAACCTCTTCCCAGTATCCACCTGCACTCATCAAACAGCGCATAATCAGATGGTTGGAAAAAACTTTATCGGTTAACTCATCTGATAAGGAATAGCGCAATTTAGCCACTTGTATGCCCTGATCGTATTGCTGAGCATTTGGGTAATAATTAGCCAGTTGCTGCAATATTCCTAGATTTTTATCATCTAAACTGCGAGCTAGCTCAGCGAAGCGTACTGCCAGTGCTGGTATTTGTTGTGCAATCTGAACTGAAGCTGCTACGACTATTTGAATAAAAACTTGAGGGTTATGCAGATGAGGTATACAGGCCTCCGTTAATTCCAAGGAAGAGGGATGCAAGGAGTCATAATCTAAAACGCTCTTTAACACTTGCATCAATAGCTCAGAGTCTAGCTTGATGGGAGGTTCCGACTTGAGTATATTCAACAAGTCTAGAGCAATCAAATCATGTCCCGTATAAGTTTCAAGCAGGATGGAAAGACCTATTATATGCAACAGATTGTTAATATCTGCGGGGTTGATTTCACGTAGATGCTGTCGAATCACCCAAGAGAGCGAACAATCACCGAGATTACCTCTGCGCTCTGCTTCTGCTTGCAGAACTTGTATTAGTTCAGAAGTCCAGAGTTCGACTTGTTCGGGTTCCCCCTCTGCCATGCCTAGCAGCCAAGTCGTCTGAGCTTCTGCTTCTTGCCCATGCAATAGCAATATTAGGCCTAAATGCCAATAGTAAGATTTTGTATCGGGTTCCTCTTCAATCGCCTGTTCATAAAGGTGTGCAGCTTGAGCGTAATCTCCTCGAATTAGACATTGACGGGCTTGTTGCTCCCAATGAGTAGGCTTAGTAGGTAAGTATTTAGCAGTCATATAAGCAAGCTAACTTTATGCCATATTGAAGCAAAGTGTAGTAACGACGAGCGGAAGTTTATAGTCGTATATCCTGCTTTGATATTAGGAGATGTTTGGTCAAAAAAGTGTAATTAAAATTGTATTCAAAGAGTGGGTAGCATTAAGAAACACTACCCACTCTTTCAATAGGTTCAGCTCAGACTAGCAAGACCCATGCTCTATCTGAGACCTTTCCTACTTAGTAACTTCAGGTGTACTAGGATCACAGGCTAAGGCCTGACCACCACCAGCAGGAAGAGGAATGGTGTTACCTTTTGCTGCCTTACCAGCTTGGCATAATACTGCCACAGTGGTGGCATCAGTCTGCTCCTTAGGTGTTACCAGAGCCACAATTCCTGTATAGGGTAAGAGTGAGTCAGATAAGGAGAATGCTTGGTTGCCAACGTTTTTGGCGCCCCCATCTTTAACTGTATAGGTGTAGTTAGAAGTTTGAGTTTTAATGCCAATACCCAGATTGTCAACGGAATCTGTTACAAAATTACCAAGTTCTGCGTATTTGGCTTGCTGGGCGCGGTTCATCGAACCTGCGTACTGCTTGGCTTCTGACTGCTTGGCTTTGTTAGCTTGGTTGAGGAAGGAAGGCAATGCAATAGCTGACAGAATACCGATGATGATGATAACTACCAGCAGTTCAATCAGGGTAAAACCCTTATCTTGTCTTTTTTGATTGAGGTGATGCAGGAACTTAGCTTTTAATTCAGTTTTCATGGGTTGTTTCTCCTAGAGGCGTGGGATGATTGATTTCTAACTCGTAAATTTAACTTACCCAGTTTTCGTGGCGTTCATATCACTCCCGCCCATTTTTTTTTCAGTCTCCAGCCGATCGCTCTAAAAGCACGTACATAAAAGCTTCCAGCGTACTTAGGAGTTCCCGCACTTCTGCAAAAGCCGTCTCGTGGCTCACGGGTTCTAGGGTAGCAGGATGCAGTGGCTTAAGCTTGAGCCACAGTTCGACTAGGGACATGATCGGCTGCGCTCCTTCCCACAAAGGCAGCAGGCAAGCTGCTAGCATACTCTCGACGGCGATCGGAACTTGGGAAAGTGAAGGGATATAACGGCTGATCGTGAAAGATTGTTGCTTAGCGATGCACTTGAGCAGGTCTTCTTTTACCTGGGCAACCTTCAATTGAGGATGCAGGTGAACTCGCGCTACCTGCCAGTCAGATTGATTCCATTCGGAAACTGGCACAAAAGGCTGACCTTGGTTGGGATGACCGCACCAAAAGTCAATCAGGCGATGGACAGGATGAAACAGCTCAAATAAATGCAGTCGCTCTTCCACAGAAATTTCTGGCAGGCTCATTTCTAGAAACATCGGTAAGTTATCTGGCTCCTTGAACAAATCCGTCAATTCCCACTGCCGCCAATCCACCATGCTAACAAACTCTAAATCAGCTACTCTCAAGGCTGCAAAAACTTCAGGAATATTATATCCTTTATCCCCCAGCAATAAATAATTCATTAAAATCCATTCGTCTTGTTCTGCCTCTTGAGCATTCCAAGCTACCATCTTAAGCATAACTTGATCTTTCAAGGTTTTCATAGTTTCTCGAACTAATTCCATTTCTAGTTCGCGGGGATTATTATTCATTAAACCCATTAATCCAAATATTTTTTGAGCAGAAAAATAAAAATTTCTCTGAATTGAACTGTGAAGATTTGAGCGAATAATTCCCTCAGGCTTTAATACTGATTTCAGGCTCTGTAACCCCACTACTATATCAGGCAAAAGATAAAGAACTTCATCACAATTAATGTAATCAAACTCTAAGCCTAAGCTAGGTAAATTTTCTAGTGGCATTGCATGAAAATCGGCATTTTCAAAACCATGATATTGCAGGCGTTGTTTGGCTAAATTCACAGATTCTTCTGACAAGTCAATGCCAATTATTTTCGCACCAGGATTTGCTTCTGCCAAAACTAATGACTTATAGCCACTCCCACACCCAGCATCTAAAATAAGTTTTCCATCTGTTTTTATCAATTTTTGATTTCTTAAATAGTAAGCTGTTGAAAGGTCATGAAAATAAAGTAATTCTGACTCATTTTTAGGAGATTGATCTAAAGGCTTTCTAGGATAAGGAGCCGTATCAAATTGCTGACGTATTTTATCTACTACTTCTAAGTTTTGGTGGTCCATTGTAAAATTATCCTGAAGTTTAAGTGACGGTTGGAGAGTCTATTTTGGCATTTCTGTGGCGAGTTCGGCTATATCCTCTGACAGAGAATACATATGCTGGTAAGATAGCTGCCAGATAGTGAAGTAAAATCTTCACCTACACTTAGCTGGGGATTCAGGCTTTTCCAATAGTCGGGATTTTGAGCTTGCTCTAAAAGTGTTTTGACGCTAATCATCGGTTTTGGCTGTGTCTCCCCTGAGTTGACGACTGATAATTTATCACTTTTTCCGGTAGGATGCTTTACGTGTTTGAACGATCGCGAGCAAATAGGTCTGCTCTTACGGAGTTAGGTTAACGTAGGAAATCTCAGTGATGCGAATCTACCTTTAAACTGAAGCTTACCCAAAATTATCATAAATATTATCAGCACTCCCGGCACGATCGATCGCACTTTTCCCAAACCCCACACTCAACAAGACCACAGCCTTGCCATAATACTTAAGGTCAAAGTTTCCCACCCCCGCGCCAAACCAGATCGTACAACCAACCAGCACATCCATGAACACCAACATCAGCCCCATCCTCAAAGTATTCTGCTTCTCCGCCGCGTTTTCCCTGGCCATCAAGTACGCAGGGCCCAGCCTATCCATAGCCTCAACCGACTTCAACGCCCTGATCGCCGTGTTTACCCCCAGTATCATCCTAGCTGCGATTCTGGGCTGGCGGGCATGGCAACAGCAGCCGAGGTAGGAGTTGAGCAGCCGCACACAACACCAAAAGCCCCACAATACCCAAGAATACAGGACAGACGATCGCATGGATCTAACCACCTTGAATCTCAAACCCTTAAATTTGCTCATTTTCCCCGATTGGAGCCAACCAGAAGAATTGCTATATTTAGAGTTAGCCCCAATTATTAAAAGTATTGTCACTCATCGCGATCGCCACAATCTAGCTCTTTTAATAGATAGTACCGAAATTTCAGAAGACTCTGAGTTAGACGCTGATTTAATTTTGTCCGGGATTCTCATGAACCTCTGCATGGAAGAAGATTTAGATCCTAGCGTCGAACCAGAAATTATTTTATTAGAAAACCTCACTCAAAGCCAGTGGCAAACTCTTCTGCCACAAATTCAATATAGAATTAAGTTGGCTGCGGAAAATCAAATAGCACTAGCCTTGTCCGGCGCAGAAATTATCCCACTATTGGAACTGGATCGACTTGGCGATATAACGCTGGAATCACCAGCATCAATGGCCCTGAGTTTGGCTAACACACTCTACTCTCAAGGAAGATATGAAGAAGCTATTAAGCAGTATCAAAGATTTTCGCAATTCCAGGTAGGAGATGTAGCACTATATTTGAACTTCAGCGATTGCTGGCGAAGAATTAATCAAATCTCAGCAGCTATCGCAATTCTTGAACACGGGCTTCGCTATTACCGGACAGCCGGACAACTGCACTTTGAACTCATCAAAATTTGCCAGCAGACCGGACAAACAAAAAAAGCTATTTCAAATGCAGAAATAGCCGCAGAGATTCTCCCGAATGAATACGTTTTTAAACTTTTTAGCCACTTAACATTACCGATTATTTACAATAGTTTGCGTGAAATTCAAACTTACCGGAAGAGATTTGTCAGAGAATTAGAAAGCTTGATTCAGCAAACATCTTTGAAAACTCCACAAGAAAAAATAAATGCTTTTTTTCTACCTAGCCTATCAAGCCCACAATGTTGTAGAATCCCAATCAAAATATGCCAATTTAGTGCATCAAATTATGGCGGCGAACTATCCCCAGTGGGTGGAACCGCGACAGATGCCTCCGCTGCCGGAAAATGGTAAAATTAGAGTCGGTTATATTTCTAGTTACTTGCATTCTTACAGCGGCACTTTATGGTTGACCGGCTGGTTGCGGTATGCCGATACAAAACAATTTGAGATTTACTGTTACTACACGGGTAATGAACCAGATCTGATTACAGAACAATTTCGCGAATATAGCCATGTATTCCGCCACATTCCTCACAACTTAGAAGCTGTATGCCAACAAATTATTGATGACAAATTGCACATTCTTGTATTCCCGGAAATTGGCATGGATGCACCAACTATCCAAATAGCAGCTTTGCGCCTCGCACCCGTGCAATGTTCGGCGTGGGGACATCCTGTTACCTCTGGTTTACCTACAGTTGACTATTTTATTTCCAGCGAATTGATGGAACCGGAAAATGCACAATCGCATTACTCAGAAACCTTAGTTAAGTTGCCTAATATTGGGGTTTCCTACCCCAAACCCACCGTCGGAGAATTAAACAATAGTCGCTTAGATTTTGACCTCCGAGAAGATGCAATAATTTACTTTTGCTGCCAAGCTCCTTTCAAATACTTACCGCAATATGATTTTATTTTAGCAGAAATAGCCCGCCGCGTTCCCCAAGCTCAGTTTATTTTTCCGCGCGGTGAACTTTTGCGAAAACGGCTCAAGCGGGCTTTTGCTGCTGTTAATCTCGACAGCGAAGATTACTGTGTATTTCGAGCGATCGCAACTCGACAAGAGTATATAGCCATGAACTTTCTTGCCGATGTTTTCTTGGATACTTTCACTTGGTCGGGGGGCAATACGTCTTTGGAGGCGATCGCGTGCAATTTACCTATAGTAACTTGTCCGGGAGAATTTATGCGGGGACTGCACGCTTATAGCTTTCTCAAGATGCTGGGAGTAACAGAGACAATTGCCCAAAACGAAGAGGAATACATTGAAATTGCTGTCAAGTTGGGTCTAGATTCAGAGTGGCGGCGAGATATTTCACAACGCATGAGTGAGCGACACGCTCTTCTGTTTGATGATAAAGTTTGCGTGACAGCTTTAGAGAGTTTTTATCAAGGAGTTGTTCGAGAAAGACTTAAACAGTTGACAGTTGACAGTTGATAGTTGACAGTTGACAGCGAGGTTTTTTGGATGGGATTTATATCAAGTCCGATCGAATGATGACAATAAAATTAGTTTGTAGTGAGGACTTTAGTCCTTGACAGAATCAGGACTAAAGTCCTCACTACGAACCTTAGAGCCGAAACCCTCGAAAATCGCCCTACAAGTTCGTCTGACGCACCCTACAAGTCATATAATATACGTTAGGACGATCGCAACCAAACTCAAGGCACTCACCATGATTCAAACCATAACTGAATTAGTAACATTCGATGAATTCATTGACTGGTATCCTGAGAATTCAGGATGTCACTATGAACTACACAACGGAGAAATTGTTGAAATGCCAAAAGCAACAGGCAAGCATTCTAAAGTAGCAGGTTTTACCTCGCTGAAGGTAGGAATTGAGATTGAGCGTCTTAATTTACCCTACTTCATCCCGAAAGAAGCCGTCATCAAACCCATGCGCGAGGAATCTGGTTATGAACCAGATATTATTGTACTCAACGAACAAACCATTGGAAACGAGCCGCGATGGGAGAAATCATCAATTATTACAATGGGTTCATCAGTTCCCCTAATCGTAGAAGTAACTAGCACTAACTGGGCGGATGATTATGCTCGCAAACTAGAGGCTTACGAGTCAATGGGCATCCAAGAATATTGGATTATAGACTATCTAGGATTGGGCGGGAGACGGTTTATCGGCAATCCTAAGCAACCAACTTTTTCCGTTTACCAACTTGTTGACGGGGAATACCAAGTTAAACTGTTCAGAGGGGCTGAGGTGATTGAGTCCCCAACTTTCCCAGAATTGAATCTGACAGCGCAGCAGGTGTTCGCGAAAGGGAATTGAAGAGGCTGCGTTGTAGGGGTATGTTGTAAAGAGGCGATCGCATTTAAGCTATCTTGTAGAGACGCGATTCCAAAAGCGTCTAAAGCAATGTCGGCAATTCCCCGTTATAATATCTAAAAATCGCATGAAGCTAGGACAGTGGATGGGCTTATTAGCCCTCATCGCATCTTGTTACATCCTCTGGCAAATCAGGCAAGCCCTACTGCTGCTGTTTGCCGCCATCGTCTTAGCCACGGCCTTAAACAAACTAGCACGCTACTTACAAAAAAAATTCCGACTCAAAAGGTCGATCGCCGTACTGTGTTCAATTAGCTTCTTATTCCTCGTCTTCGTAGGCTTGTTCCTGATAATTGTACCGCCCTTCGCCCTGCAATTCCAACAACTTACCCAAAGAGCTCCTCAAGGAATAGCAAGATTAAATGATTGGGTAGATCAAATCGAAACTCGCTTCTCGGGACAACTAGGCCAGCGCCTGCCAAATCTTGATGTTAACGACATTATGCGGCAACTGCAACCTTTATTCAACCAACTCGTTGGGGGTGCAGGAGCATTTGTCGGCAATACATTAGGCGTTATCCTGAGTTTTTTGTTAGTCTTAGTTTTGACCTTGATGACCTTAGCAGATCCCCTATCTTACCGCAAAGCATTTATACAACTATTTCCCTCTTTTTATCGGCGGCGAATCGAGGGTATTTTAGATGAATGCGAAATAGCTCTCGGTAGATGGGTCATCGGTGCGTTAATTAGCATGAGTGTGATTGCTTTTTTGAGCTTAATTGGTTTGTCAGTTTTGCAAGTTCCACTACCGTTAGCTCACGCTGTAGTAGCAGGATTTCTGAACTTGATTCCGAATATTGGCCCTACTATTAGCGTCATTCCGCCAATGACGATCGCACTTTTAGACTCTCCCTTAAAATCAGGTTTAGTCCTCATTCTTTACTTTCTAATTCAACAGTTTGAAAGCAACATCCTCACCCCCTACGTCATGGCACAGCAAGTATCGCTGCTGCCAGCAGTAACTTTAATAGCTCAAGTATTTTTCGCCACATTTTTTGGATTTTTAGGCTTATTGCTAGCCCTTCCCCTCACAGTTGTCGCTCAAGTTTGGATTAGGGAAGTGCTAATTAAAGACATTCTCAACCAGTGGGACGCCAATCCTAAAAGGTTGGCGGCAATTGATTCGGCTATTCATGAAGAGTACGAATCTATAGGAGTCACACAAAGCCGATCAGAAAATTTACCCGAACACAAACCAGACATTTCCGATGATCCAGAGAATGACGCAAATGACGTTCCTGGAAATCAGTAATTCAGGTTTGTACTCATCCCAAATCTGGCTTAAATAGCAGTTTATTTTTGAGTCCGCGAAGGCGGACTTTGTTTTTATAGAAGCGATTTCAATCGCCGACTCTTATAAATCTATATCTTGTATCCTAGCACTCTAAACCGCATCTTGTCCAGCGCTGAAAATCTGTTGCACCGTTAAATTCAACTCTGGAAATGTGGGCGAAACAATCCTATCGCTCCCCCGAAACTGACTAACTTGATACTCGCCATCAACCAAATGGTGAACAAAAAAAGTAGGTTGTTTCGGATTGCCAATATAGCGTCTGCCACCAAGTCCCAAATAATCCGCAATCCAGTATTCAGAAATACCCAAAGCTTCGTAGTCAACCAACTTGTAGCCATAATCATCCCGCCAATTGGTACTGACAACTTCGACAATTAGCCGGACAGAACTACCCATTGTAATGATAGATTGCTTTTTCCATCTCGGTTCGCTGTTCGTCCCTTGTCTGTCCAAAACGATCGCATCCGGTTCGTAACCAGATAGCTCGTTATCAGCTTTGACAACGCATTCTTTCGGTACGAAGTAGGGCAATTGCAGCCTCTCGATTTCCATCCCTAGCTTCAGGCAAAGGAAGCCAGCTACTTCTGAATGTTCTCCGGTTGCTTTAGGCATCTCAACAATAGCTCCATTGTGCAGTTCGTAATGCTTTTGGGAATTTTCAGGATACCAGTCAATAAATTCATCGAAAGTGACTGGTTTTAATATCGCTTGAGTCATGGCGATCGCCCTTTATTTGATTTATGATATTATTCTTATATCCGTTATAACTCAATACGGTTCAGATAAGACAGATCCCCCCTAGCCAAGAGGGCGGGAACGGGGGCACCGCCCCTACAAGGGGGGGACAAGAAGTTGCTCAAAATCCCCCGACTATCAGGGGGGATTTAGGGGGATATCCGGGGAATTAACAGTGTTAACTGAACCGTATTGCGTTATAACTCACATCTTGCATCATTATCAAGAACAGGCAAGATGCCTGTTCCACAAGAAAATTAACTCTTTGTGGAACAGGCATCTTGCCTGTTCAGAAAAGGCTAATTGAGAATGGTGTAACATCTCAGTTATAATACATTTCTTTTATCTCAAACTATCGCCCGATCGCCAATCTATCAAACTAAAATCCAAATAAAATAGTGTTATGAGATCGATCGACGAAATCAACGATAAAATCAGCCAAGGCAAAGCCACAGTCTGGACAATCGAAGAACTCAAAACCAGAGTCAGAGAAACCAGCATTACCGAAGCCGCCAAACAAGTCGATGTGATTACCACCGGCACCTTCGAGCCCATGGAATCCTCCGGCGCCATCATCAACCTCGGCCATACTGACCCCCCGATCAAAATCCGGCAGTGCTGGCTGGACGGCGTTTTAGCCTACTCCGGCTTCGGCGCCGTAGACCTGTACCTCGGAGCCACCCAAGTAGCCGAAGACGGCGAAGAATCGCGGGAACGGGGCGGCGGACACGTCATCGAAGACTTAATCGCCGGCAAACCCGTGCAGTTGCGGGCTTTAGGGCAAGTAACAGACTGCTATCCCCGCGCCTCCTTTGAAACCACGATTACCCGCGATACCATCAACCAGTTTTATTTATTCAATCCCCGGAACGCCTATCAAAACTTTATTGTAGGAGTCAACGGGGGCGATCGCCCGCTGTTCACCTACCTCGGCCCCCTGCAACCGAACCTCGGCAACGCCGTCTATTCGAGCCTGGGAGCCATGTCACCCTTGCTCAACGACCCCCACCTCGAACTCATCGGCATCGGCACCCGGATCTTCCTAGGAGGTGCTCAGGGCTACATCACCTGGGAAGGAACCCAACACTTCCCGCTGCAAAAACGGCAGCCTAACGGGACTCCGATCGGCCCAGCCGCCACCCTGGCACTCATCGGCGACGCCAAACAGATGAACTCCAAATGGGTGCGCGGCTGCTACTTCAAAAACTACGGCCCATCCTTGATGCTGGGAGTCGGCATCCCTTTTCCTGTTTTAAACGAAACAGTCGTGGCGCACTGTGCAGTATCAGACAAAAAAATAGTAGCGCCGGTGGTAGATTTCTCTATCCCCCGGCGCGTTCGTCCCACATTTGGTTTAGTTAGCTATGCTCAATTAAAAACTGGTCGCATTCTCATCGAGGGTAAACCCGTGCGGGCCGCCCCGCTGGCGAGTATGTTTCTCTCGCGGCAAGTAGCTTTGGAATTGAAGCAGCAAATTGAAGCGGGTTTATTTACCCTCACGGCCCCAGTTGCTCCTCTATCTGTCGATCGAGTATTTCTTCCCCAAGATTTGTGGGGAGCCCAAGTCAGGATTGAATAAACAATTTGAGATTTTAGATTCTAGATTTTAGATTTTTTTGTGGAAGCACAAGGTCTTAGAAACCGGGTTTCTTGTCCCCGGCGTTGCTTGAAAGCTGAGGTTTGTTGTCAAGAAACTCAGTTTCCGATCCTTGCGAGTGCGTCCAGGATTCTAGATTTTAGATTGAAGTCTTCTGGTGAAAAACTGCACCCATGGGAAACTGATGCACTCACCGAAAATCTAAAATCTAAAATCTAAGAATCTAAAATAGTCTTATTCCTCAACAAGCTTAGGCTTCTTCACAGGCTTAGGAAGAGGTTCCTTGGGGACAGGCGGTGCTGCTGCGGACTTGATAGTAGGACGCCCTACAGGAGTACCGTCACCGCTGGGCTTAGGAGTAAAGGCACGCTTGTTTCCCCCTCCTTTGTAGCCACCACCGGGCGGCTTGCTACCGGGGGGGAATTTCCGCTTTTTAATCGGCAGGGCGCCAATATTGTTGGCCTGCTCAATCATCAGACTGTCAGCTTGCAATTTGACGTGGAAATCCCAAAAAAACCCGATCGCCTTTGTTCCTACATCCCCCTTGAGTTTCAACTTAAAAAACTTCATCTTGTCGTCATTCTTGCGAGGAGCTTGCTTGATTTTGACGATGAGATATTTTTCTTCCTCTTGCGATTGTTGATAAATCACCTCGCCTCGAATCGAAAAATAGCCATCTTCAACATCAGGTTCCGAGGGCGGCAAAGATGCAGTCGATGGTTCGCCGCCCTGCTCAATCTCCCCTGCTTCCTGATTTTCCTCATCAGAGGAAGTTTCGGGAGATTTTTTCAGGGTTTCCGGCTCCCAAACACCCATAATTTGGGCGTGCAAGTTGCCGTCTTCTTGCCTGGTGCGGGGATAGACCACCCACAGGTGTTCTTGTTCGAGATCCAGGTGATTTTTGACTAAACTCATAACTCTACCCAGCAAAACTGCGTCGATGGCAGTTCCGTCGGCAGCTATCAACATACCTCGGGTGAATTGCTCTTCAGATTGGGTGTAGCGGCCCCGCACTAAACCAACAGCTCGGTACTGTCTGGGTTCACTGGGAGGGGGAATGGGATGTTGGCGCATGACAGAGGGTATGTCATCATCATCGACCTGAGTTTCGTTAGTGGGAGGCTTGGGGGTTGGGGTAGGTACGACCGTGAGTTCAGTTGTCTTACCAGCAGATTCCGCAGGCGCTGCTGGCTCCGAGATCGCAGGAGCATCGCTGGGCTTTGGCTTTGTTTTGTCCCCATCGGGGGCAGAACTGTAGCGTGGTCGTTGCAGCGTATCCTTTGGCGCTGGGGCGTCTGTTGTCGCTGGGGCGTCCGTTGGCGCTAGGGCGTCATTTGGCGCTGGGGCGTCCGTTGTCGCTGGGGCGTCCGTTGGCGCTGGTGGTTGATTTTCGTCAACAGGTGCAGCCGACGCGGAAGACACGGGACTTTCGTCTGGTGTCTCGGGCACGGAGGCTGTAACTGCGGGCTGATTCACGGCGGGCTCGGTTGGCTGAGCCTTGCGAGCAGAAGTAGATTTGGACGATTTGGAAGACCGGTTGGGAGAGGGGTTCATAAAAACTCCTTGCAGCGGAGACACATCCCTTGAGGGAAATTAGGAATAAACTGAAGAAACTGATTTAAAAACTACTAGCACCCGACTTGAGGCTTGCGCCGGAAAGTTTGGTTTTGACCCGTCAACGCCAACTTTCTACTGCGCTACGAGCGATCCCGGATTTGCTGGCTGCTCTAATCCTTGTTGGCAAAGAGTTTGAGAGTTGCTAACCCAAGAATCGGTCGATCGCCCGAAAGCTGGCGTTGCTGGCTAATAGCGTTTAGGATATTCAGATACTTCAAGTCCGGACAATCTAGGATATATCCCGACATAGCGTGTTGAATACCTGAGCATCCAACCCGGCAATATCTCGCAATGATTTGAGGAAAATCCCCAAGGCGCCATTCCAATCTCTCTGGAGTAGCTTGCCTATTTTACTTAATCCAATTACCTAACGGGCTGATCCGCCATATTTTCGGTAATTTTGAGCTTGACCGCACTCTTATTGGACGAAAGCCACATTCCTTGGGGCTGCGGGTCTTTGTGTCCAAAATAGTTTGGCTAGCGTGGAGTTGCGGGTCTGTTACCATATTAGCTGCAAGCAAAAGACTGGTTTGTGAATTGGGACTTTGAACTTAAGAACTTTTATGGTTGCATAGATCTGGTTAAATCGCAGACGCCCCTAGGCGATGGGTTGATTCTTAGAAAATAGTAGATTTTAAGTTGGGATAGTTGAATTATGGAAAAAGCAAACAAGGGTCGCGGGTTGATTACTGTAGTGGTAGTGCTTGCGCTCATCGCTTTTGTGGGATTTTCTCTGGTTCCAATTTTGGACAGTATTCTCAAGGGCAATCAAGCGCAAAGTCGATCGACTCCAACGCCAACTCAGACAGCCGCATCTAACGATAAGCAATCGCAGTTGCTGCAAGATCAGGTGAGAGGGTATGAATTGGTTTTGCAGCGGGAACCTGACAATGTAACGGCTTTGCGGGGACTTTTGCAGGTACGGCTGGAGTTGATCGGACAAGGAGTGGGGGCGATCAAGGATGTGGTGCCGACGTTGGAAAAGTTGGCTAAGCTGAATCCTGAAACTACGGAATACGGGGTTTTGCTGGCTCAGGCGAAGGAACGCACGGGCGATCGCGAAGGGGCTGCTGGGGCCTATCGGTCAATTTTAGCGTCTAAGCCTGGGGAAATTAAGGCTTTGCAGGGGTTGGTGAATTTGCTGTTGGTGCAGCAACGGCCCGAAGCTGCGATCGGACTGCTGCAAGATACGCTCAAGGCTGCTCCGGCGCAGAATCAGGCGAAACCGGGAAGTATTGATGTAACTTCGGTGCAGTTGATTTTGGGACAGGTTTATGCGGTGCAGAAGCGCTACCCAGAGGCGATCGCGATTTACGACGAATCGGCTAAGGCGAATCCGAAAGATTTTCGTCCGACGTTAGCTCATGCGATCGTGTTGAAGGAACAGGGCAAAACAGACGAAGCAAAAACGCTGTTTGATAAAGCTACTGAGTTAGCTCCACCTAACTATAAAGACCAAATTAATCAGTTAGCTAGCGGCACTCCTTCGCCTTCTCCTGCGGCAGAAAAAGCGAGTCCAGAATCGGCTGCTTCTCCCAGTCCCGAACCGGCTGCTTCTCCTAGTCCCGAAGGTGCGCTACCGAAACCTTAAGGACATTGGTAGGGGCGGTACGAAGAGTTCCCGCCCCATGATTTTGAGTTAAAAAATTTGATACTTTTAACTCAAAACTTCTTATTTTATTCCGAATTACAGATTAGAGAGTATCCGCAAAAATAACGATTATAAGGTTTGTAGTGAGGACTTCAGTCCGCATCAATTTCTGCGGACTGAAGTCCTCACTACAAACCTAGGACGTGATATTATGAATTAAGTCAGACCTCGGAGGGAATTATGACCCAAAGCGTTGACCGCGTTGTTCTACCTCCTGCTTTTCCAGACCACACTCAATTACCAGAGTCGGATGGTACTTTTGTGAAAAATTTCCAGGAGCATCCACAAAGTTTAATTTTAACAGATTCGATCGGCCCGATTTTGCAGCAGCGGCATCCTGACGGACAATATGCGATCGGTCAAGACTGCGGCATTTATTGGCGAGAAACCGAGCCACCGGAAAAAGGTGCAGAAGCTCCTGATTGGTTTTATGTTCCTAATGTACCTCCTAATATTGACGGTCAAATTCGCCGTTCCTACGTGCTGTGGCGGGAACACATAGCACCGTTAATCGCGTTAGAATTTGCGAGCGGGAATGGCGATGAAGAGCGCGATCGCACTCCGTTGTCTCGCACTGATGAAGGGGTAATCACGAAACCTGGCAAGTTTTGGGCTTACGAGCGGGTGATGCGAATTCCCTATTACGGCATCTATGAAATTAACAGTGGCAGATTAGAAGTTTATCGGTTGATTGACGGGTATTATCAACTGTTAGAACTGAATCAGCGCGGTCATTTTGCGATCGCACCTTTAGGCGTAGAATTGGGACTTTGGCAAGGCAGTTATCAAAATCAAACCATGCTTTGGCTGCGTTGGTGGGATGAGGAAGGTAATTTGCTGTTGATTGGCGATGAAAGAGCTCAATTGGAGAGATTGCGAGGGGAACAACAACGGGAAAGAGCCGAACAAGAAAGATTGCGAGCCGAACAAGAAAGATTGCGAGCTGACAGTGCAGAGCAGGCACGACAAGCTGAATTTCAGGCAAGAAGGGCTGCAATTCCCCGGTTGTTGGGAATGGGTTTGAGTGCCGAACAGGTGGCGGAGGCGTTAAGTTTATCTGTCGAAGAAGTTAGGGAGGATGGTGGAGAGTGAGATAGTGGAGGGAAATTGGGGAAAAGGGCGATCGATCTTGAATTTGCTAGGAAGCGATCGCAACCAATGACAGTAGCACTAACTTTCTGACTCCGCAGGCCCAGCAACAGACTTGGCTCTCCCTAAACGATAAGCTGTGAGAGGACTATTCCGAATATCTGCTTCTATCTGGGCAATCAGTTCATCAAGTGCAAAATTAAGACTATCAAACTGCCGACAGACTTCGCGCATTTTAGCAACTGTCTGCTTTACTTTTTCGGGTTCTGGTTGCGGTTGTTGAGTCATAGTAGGTTCCAATCACTTTTAGCTTCTCGGACAGTAGCTTCTCCGGCCTCGGCTGTAGCTTCAGCTTGTTCTATCGTTTGAGTCAGTAGTTCTATGGTAGCAGTAGGAGCGATCGGCTGAAATTCCGAAATTCGCAGGAGCAGGTTAGAAAGGCGAGAATAAGAAGAAGTAGCTCGTTCTCTAATGTTTGTCAATTGTTCTAGCACAGAAGCAGTTGCCTCCGTTTCTCCAAATATTTCAAAAACAGATAGTTCAGTCGCTCCCGCTTGATTGATTAGCTGCACCAGTCGGCGCTGTAATTCTAGGATAATTGTAATAGTTCTATCGGGCAAATCAGCCATGAACTTTCTCCTCACTATCATCCAACTCCGCCATAAAATCGGCGGCAGAACAAAATTTAACATTTCCCTCAGCATACTCTTGACGAACTTCTGCCACCTCCTTGAGTAATTCATTGCGTCGCTGTTGTCGCAGACGATTTTGAAGAATATCTAGAAGCATGGCTTGATCTTCTAGTGATAAAACTTCTACAGCTTCAAGAGCTTGCTGGAATTGAGATGTCTGTGTCGTTTTACTCATATATAGCACTTCTAGGGGAGGTGAGGTATAGCTAGAACGTCTAAAAGCCTTACGCTACAAGCCCTAACCATTTAGTAAGTAGGGTGCGTCAGCCATTTGGTAATTAGGTAACAAACAAAATTTATTTAGGGCTGACACACCCTATAAATCAATACTTCCGCTCCTGCGGCTCAAACATCGTAATCGCCACCGGCATATAAGCCAAATCAATCCCCGCAGGCGAATAATAAGCCAGCGTATGCTTCAAGAACTTCTCATCATCCCGCTGCAAAAAATCTTCCCGCGAATGAGCGCCCCGACTTTCCTGACGGTTCAAAGCCGAAGTTAAAATCATTTTTCCCACGATTATCAAACTCCGCAATTCCAAAGCTTCCACAATTTCCGTATTCCAAGATTTACCCTTGTCATCCAAGTAAACTTCTTGATATTGTTTTTCCAATTCCTCCAATTTATGCAAACCTTCCTGCATCAATTCTGCGCTGCGAAATACTCCGCAATACTCAGTCATCGTATCTTGGAACTTTTGCCTAATTTGGTTAATTCGGTATTGTCCGGGACGGTCTACAAGTGCTTGAATTTGCTCTTGGGCTTCCTGAATATAACGCTGTTCGTCTACTGCGGGTAACTTGCGATTTTGGACAAATTGTGCTATGGTTGCGCCAGTAACTTTGCCGTAAACTACGCATTCTAAGAGCGAATTGCTGCCCAAACGGTTAGCGCCGTGAACTGACACGCAAGCTGCTTCGCCGGCCGCAAAGAAACCGTCTACCAAACTGTCAGCACTGCTGCGAACTTGTCCGCCAATATTCGTTGGAATTCCCCCCATTGAATAGTGAGCCGTAGGACGCACTGGCATCGGCTGGTCTACGGCATCAATTCCTAGCAAGCGGTGCGCTTCTTCCCAAGCAAAAGGTATTTTGCTCATGATTTTTTCGCGTCCCATGTGCCGCAAATCGAGGTAGATAAAGGGGCCGCCTGCACTACCATCGAGATTAATTCCTCTACCTGCACGAATTTCTAAGGAAATCGATCGCGATGTAATGTCCCTGGGCGCTAATTCCATGCGCGAGGGGGCATAATTCGCCATAAATCGATCGCCCTCCGAATTAATCAAATAAGCCCCTTCACCCCGTACAGCTTCTGAAATCAACACTCCCACCGGATACAAACCAGTCGGATGAAACTGCACAAACTCCATATCTTCCAGCGGCAATCCCGCCATCGCCGCCATCGCCAAACCGTCGCCAGTCGAGGCGTAATCGTTCGAGGTGGTGTTGTAAACTCGGCCGTAACCCCCCGTAGCAAACATCACCGCCTTAGCGCGCACGACGGCAATTTCGCCGTCTATTAGGTTAAACATAACTACGCCCTTGGCTTGGCCTGCTTCCAAAATCAGGCGCGTGACATACCACTCCTGATAGATGTGAACTCCACAACGGCGGAGATTGTTGACTAATTCGTGGAGGATGGCGTGACCGGTTTTGTCGGCGGCGTAGCAGGTGCGGCGGTGGGAATGTCCGCCGAAAGCGCGCTGAGCTATTCTGCCGTCTGGGAGGCGCGAAAACAGGACTCCCATGTGTTCTAAATCGATGATGACACCGGGTGCTTCGCGGGTGAGGATTTCTACGGCGTCTTGGTCGGCTAAATAGTCTGAACCTTTTACTGTGTCGAAGGCGTGGGCTTTCCAACTGTCATCTGGATCGACATTTTGGAGGCTGGAGGCCATGCCACCTTGGGCTGCGACGGAGTGCGATCGAATCGGGTGAGTTTTGGCAACAACAGCTACCTTTAAACTTGGGTCAGTCCGGGCAATTTCTACGGCTGCGCGGCAACCTGCTAAACCGCCGCCAACTATTATCACGTCGTGTTCTAGCATTGTTTTTTAATTATTTTGAGTGTTCTGCTCAACTTATGGTGACGCAAAAAAAAACTTCCTACCAAAAGATCGGGAAGTTTTTTAACTTTTGATTTTAATCGAAAATCAAAATCTAAAATTTCAAATTCGACTAGCCGACGCTTTCGACAGACCTTTGATGGGACTGATTTCCCGTTGCAGAAGGTTGATCTTCGGTGGCGGGGTCTACAGAAAGCACTTCTATGTTATTGAGTAGAGTTGTCACGAAAGCAAACAGCAAGAATGGCAGAGACAGCACTAAAATCAAGCCAACTGTAGCCAAGGCGTAGATTTGGCGGGCGCTGCTCCAGAGGGCGAGTGCGGACGCTAGACTCAGGAAGATGACTATCAGCCAAACAATGATTTGACCGTAAATGTCGCCAAAGGTGAGGGTACATTTAAGGCGATAGTTGTGAATGTTATCCATTGATGCCTCGGAAGATTGCTATTACGACTTGTTGAAAAATACTTTGACAGTGCGTCAATGCCCACTGTGAATTTATAACTTTAGCTGCTACAACTTGATTTTGGCGTTCTTTTAAACATTTTTATAGAAGTTTGCAACAAGACTTTATAAAATTTTACTTCTGACTGGGAAATTTTACCAAACCAGACTTAGGCACTCCGACAAAGAAACTGGGTTTTTTACTGTTTTGGCGCCTGTAACGAGTCTTTTCGCAAAAACCTGGTTTCTGACCCCCCGTGCGTGCAGGACTACGACAGAAAGGCACAAGGGGAAAGTATACTTTTTGACCGATCGCGATTTTTGTAAAGTAATGTTAAGCTGCATGGGTATGGAATCAACCTTTTCCAGAAAGAATTGGTTGAAAGCCGGAACCCGGAGCGGGAGAAATGAAAATCAGACTATTCATTACTCCAATCCTCGGACTTAAGGGTAGAGGTCGCTCTCCTTCGGTCAACTGTCAACTGTCAACTGTCAACTGTTGAAAGCGTTTTACCTGTGTTTTAGCCCATGTCTTCCGATCGCACATTAATGATTTCGCGCTGTTTCCTGGCTGGTGTGGGAACGCAGATGTTTGTACACCACCAGCAGCGGATTCCGCAAGAAAGTCCGGTACTGGTGGTGAGCAATCACCGCAGTTTCTTAGATCCTTTGGTGCTGACAGCAGCGTTGGGTCGATCGATCCGGTTTGCTTGTCATCACTACATGGGTCAAGTTCCGGTGATTCGGGAAGTTGTCACGAGTTTTGGGGCTTTCCCCTTGGAAGCACCGGAGCACCGACAGCAACATTTTTTCGCTCAAGCGACGGCGCTGCTACAAGACAGGGAGATGGTGGGGGTGTTTCCTGAGGGTGCAGAACCGATGGTGAACTTTACTCAACCCAATACCATCGGGAAGTTTCAGCGGGGATTTGCTCATTTGGCTTTGCGGGCGCCGGTGCGGGATTTGGCGGTATTGCCGGTGGCGATTGCTTCGATGGAGGAAAAGTCGGTGCGATCGGGTTTACCGCTGAAGTTGCTGAGTTTGTTCGATCCTTCCGAACCGTTGTTCGATCGCGCTGGGTGGCATCCTGTGATAGTTTATCAACGAGTTAATATTTTAATCGGCCGCCCTTACTGGATTACAGTCGATCGACAGCAGCAGTATCGAGGCAAAAAAGCCAAAGCAGTTGTGGCTGAACTTACAGAGCACTGTCAGGGGGAAATTGCACAATTACTCGATCGAGGGTGTGTTTAAGTCAGTTGACAGTTGACAGTTGACAGTTGACAGTTGATAGTTGACAGTTGACAGTTGACAGTTGACAGTTGATAGTTGACAGTTGACAGTTGACAGTTGACATGTAAAAATGAGCAATAAATTACCAATTACCAATTGCCAATTGCCAATTGCGACCCTTCGGCTTCGCGAGCAAGATTACCAATCACCAATTACCAATTACCAATTACCAATTACTAATTACCAATTACCAATTACCAATTACCAATTACCAATTACCAATTACCAACTACCAATTACCAATTACCAACTACCAATTACCAGATTAAGTTTAATCATGCCAACTGCTAACAATAAGGTTCGTTTTCTCAGCCCGAAACCGCCCAAACCCGATCGCCCTTTATTTGTATTTCTGCCCGGTATGGACGGGGGAGGTTTGCTGCTGCGATCGCAAATTCCTAAATTAGCTCCGCATTTCGACATTCGCTGCTTAGCTATACCGGCCGACGACATGGCTAGCTGGGAGGTACTGGTTAAGGAAACAATTGCCTTAATTGAAGCAGAAAAGAAAGCCAATCAGCGGCCAGTTTATCTGTGCGGCGAGTCATTTGGGGGCTGTTTAGCGATAAAAGTTGTTTTAGAAGCTCCCCAATTGTGCGATCGACTAATTTTAGTTAATCCAGCTTCTTCATTCCGACAACAGCCTTGGGTGCAGTGGGGTTCTCACCTGACTCAGTGGCTGCCGGCGAATCTTTATCCGCTGTCGGTAATCGGTCTGTTGCCGATATTAGCATCCTTAGGAAAGATTGGGCGGGACGATCGGCGAGCTTTGCTGGAAGCGATGCAAGCGGTACCGCAAAATACGTCTGTGTGGAGATTGGCGTTAGTGCGATCGTTTAATGTGGATGAAAATCAGTTGCGTGCGATCGAACAGCCGACGTTAGTAATTGCTAGCGGAGCCGATCGGCTGCTGCCTTCTATGGCAGAAGCGAAGCTTTTAGTCAAGGTAATTCCGAATCCTGAAATGGTGATGCTGGCTAATAGCGGTCATGCTTGTTTGTTGGAAACTGATGTTGACCTTTACGCAATTATGCAAGCTCGCAATTTTTTGGCAGAATCAGAAGAATATTTATCATTAGTCAGGAGTCATTAGTGAGCAGTCAGGGAGCATCTCATTTTTGTATTTTTTTTTAGTGCGAGCGTCCCCGCTCGCGAGCTATATTAAGACTCGCGAGCTATATTAAGACTCGCGAGCTATATTAAGACTCGCGAGCTATATTAAGACTCGCGAGCTATCTTAAGACTCGCGAGCTATCTTAAGACTCGCGAGCTAT
>NZ_JAEQCB010000125.1:0-29042 GCF_020738785.1 Microcoleus sp. PH2017_05_CCC_O_A
GGCTACTACCTTGTGTCTGCCAAAAGAGGCGATCGCCAAACTGGGACTAAAACTCCTCAAAGAAGTAGACGTAGCAACAGCAATGGGTATTGGCAAAGCCCGCATTTTTCAAGATGCTAAAATATCAATGTTTGACCGGGAAGGCACTTTCGAGTGCTTGGAGTTACCGGGAGGTAATGATGCACTTTTGGGTGTCATACCTTTAGAATCATTGGGATTGGAAATAGACTTGCAAAATCAAATCTTGAAACCTTTACCCATCAGTCCGACTGAAACCTATTTGACGATTTTGTAGCGCTAACCCCCATTTTTGAGACGGTTGTGCGTTGACAAGTGCGATCGTTTTTCTCGATTCAGCAATATTGTAGCGTTCGTCAGCGAGGGCCCTAATTTTCAGGTGGGGAATCAGAAGTGGCTGACGCACCCTACTATTTTATGAAAACTAATATTATCGTTTCGAGTTGTATGGGAATAATTTAACCACAGAGAACACAGAGGACACAGAGGGAGAGAATAGATATCTGAATGCAGGTTATGACAATTTGCAAGCGGCAATGTTAGGTGAAAAACCAGTAGAGCAAGCTGTCACTGATGCGGCGGCGGCTTGGAATCAAAGGTAGTTTTTCGTTAAAGCTGGGGCGACTTTTTTTTTAGTTCGCCTCTTGCTTTTTTTTGCAACTTGACATATCATTAAATAATGGAAATCCGTGCCGCCATATATATAGGTCAATATCGGCATTAAAACTATTATCCTAGGTTCGTAGTGAGGACTTTAGTCATTCTTTAGTAAAAGTAATATTATCGTTTCGAGTTGTATGGGAATAATTTAACCGCAGAGAACACAGAGGACACAGAGAGAGAATAGAGATTTGAATGGAGGACAATGGTATCGGCTGAATAAGTAGGGCTAGAAGTTATTCTAGTTGTCAAGGCAAGCCCAAGGGATGAAGAGAAGACTTTAGTTGGTGCATTTAGCTTTTGGGTTTTTCAAGTCCCAAAAGCCTTTCGACATCAATTATGCAATCGCCCTGTTGACTTGTCAAGACAGTACCTACAGGCTTTTGGGATTGTTTTTGTGAAGCGAACCCCAACCGACTACCAATTAATATGAGGATATTTCCATTCGTAATAATTGGGAAACACAAAATTAGTAAACGAAACCGAAATACTCACATCCAGGGATTGTTCCAAAATCACCTCAATGATTTTCGCCTCTCTGTAAAGCGGATACTTTTCGTAGTCAGGATTTTCGCCGTCAACCTTGCTGAAAACTCCGACATGATTGTAAAGTAGAGGTGTTTGCTGCGGACAAATCAACTTAATTAATTTGCGTCCCGATACCTGTGCTAAAACTAAGTTAACCGGGTCGTGGTGTAGCGGTGTAATTGTACCTTTCGGGCCAAACCAAAAGAAAATTCTGCCTTTGGTATCGTCGGGAGTCAGATATTCTGGGAAAATTTCAAAGTCGTTGAATAGCGGTTTAAATTCTTCTCTTTCCAGAGTTTGGTTGTTAGCAACCATGTAGCAGTCGTTGCTAGGGCCGCCGTTGACGACCATATCTATATATTCGCGGAACTGAACGGTTTTTTTGTGGTTGTGTATCTTAATTTCGTAATCCGGATCGGAATTGCGGTTGGCTTGAATTTCCACCTCTGCATCGCCGTATTTTTCCTGCAAATACTCTGGCGTCCACAACTGTAAGGCTTTCCAGTTGTGCATGATGTTGGTAATAATTACCGGAGTGTTTTTTGCGTAGTAATTTTCGAGAAAATACTCTCTAGAAAGACTGCTTTTCCGTTCGATTGTGCCAAACTTGGAAGAGAGGGCTGCTAATTGATTGTTGATGGTTAGTTGCGATTCCAGTTTCTGCAATAACTGTACGTAATGGCTGCCTGCTTGGAAGTACGGATGAGAGGATATTGAATGATGTCTGCATCTGGTAAATTTAATAGTTTGTTGGCTGCTACCCACTGTTTCAGGTTGTCGGGGACTTCTGGTTTGCTTGGCGCTGCTGCGAGTAGATTGGGCAAGTTTTGCGTCAGCCATTCTAGATTAACCTGTTGTTCTTCTGTGAGGGTAATCCGTAAGGGGGGAAGTGTGATGGTTAGGGGTTGGGTGTCAGGCATGATTGGAGTGTTTTGTTTTGGGGTGGTTTTGTTTTGCTTGAAGTTGCTTAACTAATATATAGCCTTTCTCAGTAACAGTGCGGCGATCGTAGGGCGTGGGCATAGGGCATAGGGCATAGGGCATACCTCACTTATTTGAGAAAGGCTATAGCAATCTGGTTGGATTTGTGAATGAGTTTTTTTATAATCTGCGATAATAAACAGGCGAGACGCCTGTTCCACGGGCGCTAATAAAGAGAGAGAGGGTTGCTATCACTATTTTAGCTTAACGAGTGTTGGCTGTTTGAGTTTTCTGGGTGCGATCGCTTTTGTCCGGATTTTTTTGTTAATTTTAAGTTAAGGTTGCAGATTTTTTATCCATTGGCGGGTTCCGAAATATTTGCAGGAATCGGAAGCTGTCTTCGCTGCGGCGCTTAGGGCGTTTGTAAAGTTTTTTTGTAAAATGTAGTGACAGAAAGCGCCGTGAAAGATGTCGCCGGCGCCTAATGTGTCTGCGGCTTGTATTTGGGGCACTTCTACACTACCAAAACTGCCTTTGCACAAGTATTGGATTGGTTTTTCGCCGCGTGTGATGGCAATGTTGGAAATTCCGGCTGCTGAGAGATAAGCAAAGACTTGTTGGGAATTGTCGCAGTCGGGCGGATGAAAGTTATCCGAACACACAACCCATTCAACGAAGGGCAATATTTTTTCTAATCCGGGTTTCCAACTGCCGCCGTCTAGTACGATTGGAATGTTTTTTGATTGGGCGAGTTGAGCAATTTCTTGGCTGGCTGCGATTTGATGTCCGTCAAACAGTATGATATTAACTGATGTTAAAATATCCTGGTTAATTGCTTGGCTGTCAACCTGAGATTTAGTGGCATTCACTGAGATTACTGCCCGATCGCCCGTTGCTTGAGTTACGATAATCGAAGAGACTGGCGGAGAGTGCGATCGCCCGGGCTGCAAATCGATTATCCTGACATTGTACTCCGCTAAGTCTGCACGGATTAATTGGGCGATCGCGTGAGTACCGAAAACTCCCGCCAACACCGCCGCATTCCCCAAACCGCTAAAAGCCACCGCAGCATTTGTCGCCGGCCCGCCCGCAGCAATGGTAGAATCAACAGCAACAACTTTCTGATTTTCCCCCGGAGGCTTGGAGGCTAAATAAATTAAATCCAAAGTCGCCAATCCCAAAAACAATCCAGTCTTCATAATCTGTCTGATATTTTTTCTTGTGATATTGGTTCTTAAATCTGTGGCATGGGCGTCCCGCCCGTGTTATATCTGCGGTTAAAAATAAAAAACATCAAAATGCAGCCAAATCCCAATACAGGAACACTGTACATTGTCGGAACGCCGATCGGCAATCTCGAAGATATGACATATCGCGCCATCCGAATTTTGCAAACAGCAGACTTCATCGCCGCCGAAGACACGCGCCACACGGGCAAACTTTTACACCACTTTCAAATAAAAACGCCCCAAATCAGCTATCACGAACATAACCAACACCAGCGACTCCCGGAATTAATCGATAAACTGCTGTTAGGAAAAAGTATCGCCCTCGTCACCGACGCCGGAATGCCCGGAATTTCTGACCCTGGATACGAGTTAGTCAAAGCCTGCGCCGATGCTAATATTAACATTATTCCGATTCCCGGCCCGAGCGCTTGTATAGTTGGGATAAGTGCATCGGGATTACCTACAGACAGATTTGTGTTTGAAGGATTTTTACCCACCAAAGGTCAAGAACGCCAGCGGAGTTTAGAAAGTTTGCAAATAGAATCGCGCACTATTATCTTATACGAATCTCCGCACCGATTGCGGCAAACTTTACAAGATTTAGCAAACACCTTGGGAAGCGACAGACAGATTGTACTGGCGCGGGAGTTGACTAAAATGCACGAAGAATTTTGGCGCGGTAGTATGGAAAGTGCGATCGAACTTTACACCACACGCGAACCCCAAGGAGAATTCACCCTAGTGATTGCCGGTATCCAAACAAACGCACCAATTTTCTCAGAAGACGCCATCAAAGCCGAATTGCAAACATTAATTGCAGAAGGTGTAAGTCGTTCCCAAGCCAGCCGCCAACTCGCGCAACAAACATCCCTCCCCCGCCGCCAAATCTACCAACTAGCCCTCACAATTGGCGACAACGAATCACCAGAACAACCTTTAGAAGACTTGTGAATAACTCTCTCTTCTCCTTCTCTGCGCCCTCTGCGCCCTCTGCGGTTAAATAAAAAAAGCTAAATAATCACACTAATAAATTCTATGGTACGCGGAAACTACGATCGCCAAAAACCCTATTTACGCAACCCCCACATCAACAAACCAATCGCCGAAATCTATGCAGACTTAGACGCCTTTAGCTGGGAGATATTTGAAGACCAACCCCACCGCTTCGATACAGTCAGTTTCTACGTCTTGCTTCCCCCGCTGTTTTACGAAGGAAAATTCATCAAAGGGATTTACTTCAGCGAAGGAGTCGAACTGATAAACAAACTATTTCCCCAACTTTCCTCAGTATTTCATTCCTTCACCTATTCCCCCGGAACCTCCTACTCCTGGGCACCCGTAGCCGACGCCTACTCCAGTTTATACAAAAACCCGCAGCGAGCCAAGTGGTTTCGCGAAACATATCCCGATCGCGCCAACAAACCAATCATACCACTGCAAGACACCGACTTCATCAACGAATACTTAATTTCCCCTCGCAACGTCCCCGCCAAAGACATCGACCTCCTCGCCGTCGCCCGATTTTCCGAAGAAAAGAACTTGCCGATGATTGCCAAAGCCTTAAAAATTTATCGGCAAAAGTATCCGCAAAAACTCATAAAATTAACAGTTGTCAGCGGTCACGACTTTGATGTTAATAACTTGAAAACTCTCGACGAGAACGCATTAAAAGAATTGCACGAAGTTGAAACAATTTTAGGAAATACCTCCGACTACATCAACTTACTGCCGCGAGTTGACTACTATCAAGAAATCCCTAACTATTATTCGCGGGCACAAGCATTCGTCCTGGGTTCCCTTCTCGAAGGCAAAAACCGGGGAATTACCGAAGCCATGAGTTGCAACGTACCAGTAATTTGTTTTGAAGAATTCAACCAATACGCCCGAGGAAACTCGCCCGTTTTCCCGGAAGGTGCGGGTCTTTATTCCAAATTTGACGCGGAATCCTTAGCGGATACGATTCATACAGTATTGCAAAATCAAACTGAATTCAAACCGCGATATCAGTATTTAAAGCATTGCGGTCGCAAGAACTTTTTCAATACTTGCCTTGACAGTTTTCCCTACTACCAGCATAACATTCCCGACTACAAAACGGGAGCGGGATTTAAGAATTTGTGGCTGGATTTGGCCGTGCAGCAAAATTATCAAGTCAGCTTGGATAGTTTTTTGTACGGAGGTTCTCCGCTATCTCACATTCGCGGGACAAATGCGATCGGGCAAAATCTCGGTGAATTAACCAAGTTTTTAGGCTAATTCCCAATTAATTATGTAGGGTGCGTCAGTTGGGTTTGTTTGATGATAATCGAGTAAATTAAATCTGACTCACCGACTTAAGATGTAATTCTTGATACTAAAATCTAAAATCTAAAATCTAAAATCTAAAATCTAAAATAGTATTAGGATGTCACTCAGCAGGAGAAACACAGAATGCACGACTTAAAAGTTGTCATTATCGGTGCCGGAATTGGTGGCTTAACTGCCGGTATCGCCCTCCAACAAGCAGGTTATGAAGTTGCAATTTACGATCGCGTAAAAGAACTGCGTCCAGCAGGCGCTGGTATCTCCATGTGGTCGAACGGCGTCAAAGTTCTCAACCGCCTTGGTTTAGGCGCAAATATGGCGCAAATTGGCGGAAAAATGGAGCGCATGGAATACCGCACCAAAATCGGTCAACTGCTAAATGACATCGATTTAATGCCGCTAATTCAACAAGTCGGTCAGCGTCCTTATCCGGTGGCGCGCCGTGACTTACAACAAATGTTATTAGCAGCTTTTAAGGAAGAAGTCAAGCTCGATCGCAAATGTATTGCCGTGGAAGAAGACGCAACCGGAGTAACTGCAATTTTTGAGAACGGAGACAAAGCGCGCGGCGATTTGTTGGTGGCTGCTGACGGCGTTCGCTCAATTTTGCGAACCCATGTATTGGGCTGCGAAGTACAGCCGAAATACGGCGGTTATATCAATTGGAACGGGCTAGTAGCGGCGGATGAAGCACTAGCGCCGCCAAATACTTGGGCGATTTATGTCGGTGACTGCAAGCGCGCCTCATTAATGCCCGTAGCGGGCGATCGCTTTTACTTTTTCTTTGATGTTCCGTTACCCACAGGAACTCCCGCCAATCCCGACAATTACAAAGCCGAACTTAAAGAACATTTTGCAGGTTGGGCCGAACCAGTGCAATTGTTGATAGAAAGATTAGATCCCAATACAGTCGCCCGCCCGGAAATTCACGACGTAGGCCCGATCGACTCCTACGTTCGCGGTAGAGTTGCTTTGCTGGGAGATTCCGCCCACGCTACCTGCCCGGATTTGGGCCAGGGAGGCTGTCAAGCCATGGAAGATGGACTCGTACTCAGCAACTACCTTTCGACTACGAATTTAGGCGTAGAATACGCGCTCAAACGCTACGAAACTGAGCGCAAGCAGCGGGCGAATGCAGTTGTCGAAAAAGCGCGCCAGCGTGCCGAACAAATTCACGGCAAAGATCCGCAGGTGACACAACTTTGGTACGAACAACTGGCTAAGGAACAGCCAAGTGATGTCACAGATGCGATCGCCAAAGTCATCATGGCAGGGCCCCTACACTAGCACAATCTTCTAGCGGGAAAATCAATCAAAAATTAGCATTTAACCTTACAATAATGTCAGGCAAACTTACTACTCACGTTCTCGACACAGCCCGCGGCTGTCCGGCGGCAAATATGTCGATCGCCCTGCAATCAATTGACCCCAACTCCGGCGCCAAAATCCTGCTAAAAACTGTAACAACTAATGCTGACGGCCGCACCGCTGCTCCGCTACTATCAGAAAACGAGTTCAAACCGGGAATTTATGAATTAGTCTTTGCTGTTGGCGAATACTTCGCGCAGTCCGCCGAAAATTTGCCCGATCCGCCTTTTTTAAACAGCGTTCCAATTCAGTTCGGCATCGCCGACCCAAGCTCACACTATCACGTACCGCTGTTAGTTTCGCCTTGGTCGTACAGCACCTATCGCGGTAGTTGATTAAACAGTTGACAGTTGACAGTTGACAGTTGACAGTTGACAGTTGACAGTTGACAGTTGACAGTTGAGGGCGCAGTGTTTATCGCGGTAGGGTGCATCGCCCATAGCAGTTCTCAAGAAAGTGAGGTACCCTCTCAAGCTATTACCAATTACCAATTACCAATTTGTCAACTGTACCTCATCTATCTGAGAAAGGCTATATATTTGTAAATATCCAAAATTGTTGGAGCGACGCACCATGCTTTAACTAAAGAGGGGAGATGTCAAATAATTAATTTAAAATTAAAAAAACCATGTTAGTCACAAAACAACCTGTTTTCAAACGCTTCTGGTATCCCGTTATTCCCGTCGCCGAATTGTCAGGCGAACCAAAACCTTTTGTATTATTAGGTCAGCCGATCGCACTTTGGCTCGATTCTGAAGGCCAACCCGCAGCAGTAGAAGACCGCTGCTGTCACCGCACTGCTAAACTTTCCCTGGGAAAAGTTGTCAGCGGCAACATTTCCTGTGCTTACCACGGCTGGACATTCAACTCGTCAGGAACTTGTGTCAGCGTTCCACAACAGCCAAACGGCTCGATTTCTGGCAACTACAAAGTAAAATCTTATCAGGCTTGCGATCGCTACGGATACGTTTGGGTTTGTTTGGACGAACCAATCGCCGAGATTCCCAATATTCCCGAAGCAGCAGACCCCAACTACCGCCAAATTCACGAATTTTACGAACCTTGGAATTGTGCGGGATTGCGGGTGATGGAAAACGAATTAGATATGGCTCATCCTACTTTTGTACATACCGCAACTTTCGGCAGCGAAGAGCATCTCACGCCCGATGTGATGGAGTTTACAGAAACAGAATGGGAACTGCATTACCGAAGTGTTTTGGGTGTCGCTAATCCCGCCGAACAACAGCAAAACTTAAACATAGAGCAAGCTGAAACCGTGCGGACAATAGACGGAATTTGGTTTCTACCGTTTACCGTCAAGCTGCGGATTGCTTACCCAAACGGACTCGTTCACATCATCGTCAATACCATGACTCCGATTGACGATGCGACTTCTCAAATGGTGCAGTTTTGCCTCCGGAACGATACCGAAAATGAGGCAAAAACCAGCGATATTATTGCCTTCGATCGCGCTGTTACTTTAGAAGACAAGCGGATTTTAGAAACAACAGATTGGGACGTACCGCTCGACATCGCCCAAGAGCAACATATGCTGACAGATAAGCCGGGAATCATCATCCGCCACAAAATTGCTGCACTTCTAAAAGCCCACGGCGAAGTCGAACAAACTAAAGTCAGTTGACAGTTGACAGTTGACAGTTGACAGTTGACAGTTGACAGTTGACAGTTGACAGTTGACAGTTGACAGTTGACAGTTGACAGTTGACAGTTTGTAGATGTAGGGTGCGTCGCCATCGAAAATCCCTAAAAAAGATCGACAATCTCACAGCGACGCACCTGACCAACTTCTTTGGTAGCAATATTTTTTAGAAATGGTATTAATTAATTTAATTAGCAATGCAATACTCTCTCATTGAACTCAACGAAATGAGCCAGGAGACATTTACAGAAGCCTTGGGCGCGATTTTTGAACGCACTCCCACAGTCGCCCGTTGCACTTGGGACGATCGCCCTTTTGCCTCCACAGCCGACTTGCGCGCTAAAATGGTAACAGTCGTCAATTCCATGACTGGGGAAGAAAAATTAGCATTAATTCAAGCACACCCGGACTTGGGAAGCAAAGCAAAAATGGCTGTAGCATCGGTTAACGAACAAGCCGGCGCAGGTTTGGATCGGCTATCTGTCGCAGAGTTCGATCGCTTGCAATCCCTCAACCGATCGTACCGCGAAAAGTTCGGTTTTCCCTTCATTGTGGCGGTGAAAAACCAGACAAAAACCAGCATTCTTGAAGCATTTGAGCGCCGCCTCAACAATTCCCCAGAAACTGAAATGCAGCAGGCTTTAACAGAAATCTATGAGATTGCGCGGTTTCGCCTTGAGTCGGCTATTGGGAAAGAGGATTGAAGTCCTCACTACGTTAACTGCGGGAAAATGCCCGCAAAAATGCCGTCAGAATTGCTGGCACTGTACCAATGCCAAACCACAGCGCAAACAGTGGCACTAAAATGCTACTTTTGGTACAGTATTGAATCCAAGTGAGGCTCATGTCTAAATTTTTATATTTCCAAATCCTAGTGACAGCAACACCCTCACTATTTTGTATTAGCCTGCTGCATTCTCCGGCAAGCTCTGCTGCGGAAGTTTCCTATAATAAAACTCAAGAAATAATAGCCTCGCCAGGCGACTTACCGCTGGTTGATGCCGCCCAGTCACAAAGTGCGTTAGCGAAGCCCTCGAAGAGGATCGCCCAAATTGAAACAGCGGCAAATCCCGCATCAACGCCAGAAACAATCGCTGATGCCAAACCACAAAAGCCAGAAAAAGCCGAGAGTATTTCCCTCACAACAAACAGCGAAAAAACAGCAGTAAATTCTCAACAAAACGATGTCACCCAGACAAATATAACAACAGAACAATCCCGTACATTACCAGTTGCGCTAGAGCCAAATTCCACAAAAACAAAGCCTGCACAAACCCTAGAACTAACTGCCGATATTTCAGCGAAACCAACAACAAACAAAGAATCGGAAGTCGCCGCAACTTCCCAACCAAATAATCTGCAACCGACAGATACAGCAACTCAAAAAACCAGCGAATCAAACCTCTTATCAGAATCAATTCAAACCCCAGAAAAACCAGCGCCGACAAACATCACCCAAGTCCAGGCAGACAGCTTAGAAGCAACCGATACTTCCGCCTCGCCGGAGATGGAACAAGTCACATCAGTTTCCCAACTCAGCGACGTTAAACCCACAGATTGGGCATTTGGCGCGCTGCAATCATTAGTAGAACGCTACGGCTGCATAGCTGGATATCCCGACGGCACTTATCGCCCAAATCGAGCCATGACTCGCTACGAATTCGCCGCCGGTTTGAATGCGTGCCTCGATAAAGTTGCTGAGTTGATAACAGCAGGAACCTCGAATTTAGTTAAAAAAGAGGATTTACAGAAACTCCAGAGACTACAAGAAGAATTTGCCGCAGAACTAGCAACGCTGCGCGGTAGAATCGATGTATTAGAAGCTCGCACGGCGAATTTAGAATCGAATCAATTCTCAACTACCACAAAACTCAATGCGACGGTTTGGTTCAACCTCACCTCAGCATTTCCGACTGGCGATATCACCGCAGAACGCAGCCGCACCGCCCCCGGAAGCCCGTTTGCTGCCCCAACTCGCGATGCTAACAATCGACCGACTCGCGTTGAGCGCGGGCAGCCTGAAACTACTTTTAGTTACTATGCTTTCCTGACGCTAAACACTTCGTTTACTGGCAAAGATTCCCTGGTAACTCAGTTGGTTTTCGGCAACGGCAACTCGCCTGCAAACGAATTAGTTTCGGCGGGCTTTTACAACTCGTGGGGAAGTCCTTTTTTAGATCAAACTGGTGCGCCAACGGCTAATGCTGTGGGAATTCGCGAGATGTCCTACACGTTTCCCGTCGGAGATAAAGTCCAAGTTGCGATCGGGCCGCGATTGAATTATTATCGATATTTTGATGGCAACCGTTTCACATTTTATCTGAAAGGGGCAACGAGTTTTAACTCGAACGGAAGTACACTGTTAAATGCAGTCGATCGCGGTTCTGGTGCTGTTGTCAGTTGGCAAGTTGCCAAGCCGCTGAAGTTGACGGCTGCTTATATGGCTGAAAATACAGAATTTTTGAATCCTGCTGTATTTAATACTGCTAGCAATCCCAGGGATGGTTTGTTTAACAGTTCCAACACAATGACAGCGCAGTTGGAATACGCCCCCAGCAATTCTTTCAATCTGCGGCTGATTTACGCGCGATCGAGCCTCAAACCTTATAATGGATTTATTGGCGGTGCTGTGGGCGAACCGCTGCCTTACGGTTATGCGGATGACGGTTTTGGGGGAAGAGTTAGAGACTCCGGTGCTGATACTTTTGTGGTTAATTTTGATTGGTTGTTGAGCCGGAATTTTGGTTTGTTCGGGCGGTATTCCTACGGCCAGCTTGAGGTAAATCCGGTAAATCGCGATCGCTCTGGCGGAGACATTAAAGTACAATCTTTTCAAGTTGGCATTGGATTTCCGGATCTGGGAAAAAAGGGCGCGCTGGGTGTACTTTCATTTGTGGTTCCCCACGATTATATCTCGGGTCGCAGGTTCTTGCTCTCGGGCGGCGGCAATGGAGGTACTCAGTACGAGGTAGAGGGTTCGTATTATTACCCGATTACTAATAATATTGCGATCGTCCCGGCATTCTACGCTATCTTTAATGCCAACAATTTTGATAGCAATCCCACCGTGTTTGTGGGCAATCTTCGCACTCAGTTCAGCTTCTGAGCGAACAAGCAAGATGCCTGTTCCACAAGGAATAAATTTTATGGTGGAACAGGCATCCTGCCTGTTATTGAGAATGGTTGACAAACCTCTAATGTGCTGTATGATTAATAATGAGTCAGCCAAAGTCATTTAATATCAATTCCGGCTGCATCGGAATTATTAGCTGCCAAAATGAGGAGACGGCTTGGCCTTTGTCCCTACAATCAATCTGGGGTAGGGACAAAGGCCAAGCCGTCTCCTCTATATCATTCCGGCGCAGCCGGAATTGATATAACATAACAACCTGAGATATGAGGCTGAATCAACAATCTTTAACAATAGCAAACCAACTCTATTTAAAACTTAAGGACAACTGACTTTGGGTCTTTCATTTCGCGCGATTCGCCGCACTCAATCTCTGCACGAACAGACTTATCAAGCTCTCCGAACTGCTATCCTGTCGGGGGAATTAGTGGCTGGAGAACGCTTGATCGAAACTCAACTGGCAGATATGCTCAACGTCAGCCGGACTCCGGTGAGAGAGGCTTTGTGCGAACTGCAACGTGAAAATTTAGTTACGGCAGATCCGCATCACGGATTGCGCGTCGCTACGCTGTCGATCGCAGATGCAGCAGATCTTTATGATTGTCGGATTGCTTTGGAACAGCTATCGGTAGCCGAGACCTGCCAAAATGCGACACCGGCTCAAGTTCAACAATTGGAAGCGATTGTGTTGCAGGCAGAAAGTACGACATATTTGCGATCGGGCGAATTGACAAATTATCAATTGCTGTACGCTGACTGCCAATTTCACCGCTTGCTAGTCCAAAGTTCCGGCAATCCTTGGTTAGTAACTTTATTAGATCAGGTATTTGACAAAATGATATTAGTGCGGCTTCGCACGATGGAATACAATCCCGGAGTATTGGAAATCCGCAGCGAACACCGTCGCATTTTTCAAGCTGTCATCGAACAAAATCCCGTCGCAGCAGCCGCAGCAATTCAAGAACATTTAATTGCCAGTAAAGCGCGGGTAATTAAAGAAATTCAGGAGATAGAAGGGAAACAGTTGACAGTTGACAGTTGACAGTTGACAGTTGACAGTTGACAGTTGACAGTTGTTAATCAAAAAAAACTGAAAACTGATAACTAACAACTGTAGTTCGCGATCGCACTTGCGCCCTCAGAAACCCGGTTTCTTACTATATTTCTCGTTCCCGAAGAGCAAAACTCGTAGAAACCGGGTTTCGACGCACCGATGCGTAATCAATGAACAGACAACAGTCAAGTGTCAACTCTTCTCTAAGCAACCGGGCAAGCTGTCCACTGCCAACTATCAACTGTAAACTATAGCAATCCTAATTGATTTTCTAGATCTCAAAAACCTGAAGATCTTACTATACAAGGAGTCGAGGAAGACAAGCGGGCGTTGTTTTGTGAGAATCAGATCGGATTACTATATCAACTGTCAACTATCAACTGTCAACTGTCAACTGTTATATATGCCAGTAAATTATCCGCGAGACTTAATCGGTTACGGGCAAAATCCCCCCGATCCTCAATGGCCGGATCGATCGCGCATAGCACTGCAATTTGTGATCAATTACGAAGAAGGTGGAGAAACCTGCATCCTGCACGGCGACGGTTCTTCGGAAACATTTCTGTCAGAGATTGTCGGCGCCGAACCCCTATCGGGACTGCGCCACATGAATATGGAATCCTGTTATGAATACGGCAGTCGGGCCGGTTTTTGGCGCCTCCACCGGATGTTTACTTCTCGGAAGATACCGGTGACTGTTTACGGCGTGGCGATGGCGTTAGAAAGGCATCCCGAAGCCGTTGCAGCGATGTTGGAGGCTGATTGGGAAATTGCCAGCCACGGCTACCGCTGGATTGATTATAAGTATTTTGGGGAAGAGGCGGAACGGGAACATTTGCACAGGGCGATCGCCATTCACACGCAAGTTACCGGCAGCCGTCCCCTCGGCTGGTATACCGGGCGCACGAGCCCGCACACCCGCAAGCTAGTAGTGGAAGAAGGCGGTTTTCTCTACGATGCCGACAGCTATGCGGATGACTTGCCTTACTGGGTGTACGAGTGCGATCGACCTCACTTGGTAATTCCTTATACTCTTGACAATAACGATATGCGGTTTGCGACGAGTCAGGGGTTTAACTCTGGGGATCAGTTTTTTGCTTACCTACGCGATGCTTTTGATTTACTCTACGCCGAGGGCGAGATTGCACCCAAAATGATGAGTGTGGGGCTGCACTGCCGCTTGACGGGGAGGCCTGGGCGGGCGGCAGCTTTGGCGCGTTTTTTGGATTATGTACAGCAGCATGAGAGGGTTTGGATATGCCGCCGCATTGATATTGCCCGACATTGGCATGAATATCATAAACCGATGGTTTCTAAGAAGGACTGAAGTCCTTACTACGAACCTGGGAGGACTGAAGTCCTTACTACGAACCTGGGAGGACTGAAGTCCTGACTGCTGACATCTTGCACCCATGTCAAGAACAGGCAAGATGCCTGTTCCACAAAGGGTGAGTTTGATTCTGGGGTGTCTCGCCCGTGGGGTGGGCGTCTCGCCCGCCCGTAAAAGGCTGATTGCAAATGGTGCAAGATCTCAGTAGTGCGAAATTGCTTTGTAAGCGGCCCATCCACCGCGATCGGAAATATCTTCCCATTGGTATTTCTCTACTAACTCGCGGGGGTAGAAGAAAGCGGTTAATACTTCCCCGTCTTCCAAAATCACATCGGATGGATACATATGTGGGGGTTCTCCGGCTGCAAGCTGTTCAAAGTCTGCGACAGTTAATTCGTACACTTCTCCCGGAATTGATACGCCTCCGGTAGCCACTTCGTAAATTGCAGGATGCCAGCCATTTTCTGCGGAGTACAAGCGGTAAATCGGACGAGTTTTGGCTTCTCTAATGAACTTTGCTTCTCCCAGGTTGCTGTTGTCTGGCTGACCCCGCAGGGCGGAACCGCAAATGAATACTCGTTTGCTTACAATTGGTGTTTGACTCATAAGTAGAAGGAAGAAGGAAGAAGGAAGAAGGAAGAAGGAAGAACGAAGAAGGAAGGAGGTAGAAGGTAGGAGGTAGAAGGAAGAAGGCTATAAAGGCTATAAAGGCTATAAAGGCTATAAAGGCTGCGCCAGCGGGTAAACAGAAGACATACAGGCCAAGATTTTTAGCGATCGGTATTTTACGTTTAATTAGGTGGATTGACTCATATCACCCGATCGATAAAAATGTACTTGTTTCTACAGTTAAATCGCTGCGATCGCTTTATGCTGCGTGCTGTATTTTGATTGCAGCAGTTTAAGTGCTACAGCCGATCGCCTGTTGTAGGCAAAACTACATTATTTTACAGATTTAACCTGTCTGGGATACATTCTACAATAATCAGTTAAATGATTAATAATACAAGAGCGATCGCATCATTAAATTTCCCAGAATAGGAGAATGTAACATGACAGTTAGGCTAGCACTTTCAGTCAACGGTTCGCGCCTCAACAGCAGCATTGCCCAACTCGCCCAAATCGGCAAACTGCCGGGAGGAGGTGTCAGTCGGGTAGCTTTTACCAAAGAAGATTTGCTGGCGCGCAAACTTGTTGAGTCTTGGATGCGAGAAGCAGGGATGACAGTTCGGATTGACGCGGCTGGAAATACGATCGGCAGATATCCCGGATTGCGCGAAGGTGCCGCACTAGCAACCGGTTCTCACATTGATACTGTTCCTACGGCGGGCCATTTCGACGGAGTTTTGGGAGTTTTGGCAGGAATTGAAGTCGTGCGGGTGTTGCGCGAAAACGGCCTGCGCTTGGAACACGCCATTGAGACGATCGTATTTACCGACGAAGAAAGCACCGTTATCGGCTGCAAAGCGATGGCGGGAAATACAGTCAACAACCCCGAATATTACCGTCGCAGCGATGCCACTTCCATCCAAACTTGTTTAGCACAAATTGGCGGAGATTGGTCAAAAATTGCGGAGGCAAAACGCCATCCCAAAGAAATAGCTGCTTTTGTGGAATTACACGTCGAACAAGGAGGTGTTTTGGAAAGTACGGGCGACTGCATAGGAGTAGTCAAAGGTATTGTCGGACAGTACCGCCTGGGAGTGAGAGTAACGGGCAGCCCCAATCATGCTGGATCGACGCCCATGCACGCCAGAAAGGATGCGCTGGTAGCGGCTTCCCAAATGGTACTAGCAGTCAACAAACTGGCAGTAGAAACACCAGGAGAACAAGTGGCAACGGTAGGTTACTTAACTGTGTGGCCGAATGCTACGAATACTGTGCCGGGAAAAGTCGAGTTTAAAATCGACTTGCGCGATTTGTCTGAAACTAATTTGGAACAGTTGTTAGCTAAAATGAAATTGGAGTTTCAAGCAATAGCCTCTGCCACCCAAACCGAAATCGAAATAACTCAATTGCTGCACGTACAGCCAACACTAGCAGCACCAAAGATTCAGAATGCAATTGTAGAAGTTTGTCAAGAATTAGGGTTTAGTTACAGGCATTTAATTAGCCGGGCAGGACACGACGCCCAAGAAATCGGACGCTTTACCGATATGGGGATGATTTTCGTGGCTTCTCGGGGCGGCATCAGCCATGCAGAAGATGAGTATACTTCGCCAGAACAGTGTACTCAGGGGGCGAATGCGCTGCTGCAAACCTTCCTAAAGCTCGATCGGCTGTATGCTGCTAAGGGCGATCGATTCATGATATTTCCTTTAAATTTGTAGGAGCTCTTACCCCCCGTGCCTACCCTATCTATCGGGTTCTTCACGAGGGGGGAAGAGCTCCTACAAGAATTATGCAAATGATTTAGGATTGCTATAGGTAAGTCCTAAGGAATGAAAATTAAATAACTTCCACAGGTTTTATACTTCTTGTGGGATGGGCGTCCCGCCCGTCCAGAAAGGGTGGGCGAGGTGCCCATCCCACAGACTTGTGTAAATTATTTAATTTGCGATCCTAAGCTGTTCTGCATTTAAATTGAATGTCAAAAAATAATCCCCCTCTTGTGGAGTGGGCCAGAAGAACTCGCCCTGAACATCCAATTTAAATGCGTGACAGCTTATTCATAAACCAGTAGTAAGCTGTTCTGCATTTAAATTGCATCTCAAAAAAATCAGACAATGAGTGGGGTGGGCGTCTCGCCCGCCCTGAATATACAATTTAAATGTGCGACAGCTTAACACAAGATGCTAATTTATAATTGCTAATAGGGAACAATTGCAAGTCTGAAGAAGTCGTTAAAAATTGTCTAGAGCAGCTAGCAAAAAAATAGTAATCTAGATAAGGGTATTGGCCAAGTAATTTTTAGCAACGATGAAATTAAATCGGTCTGGTATTTCTAAATGGTTGACAATCCTATTTGCTAGTATTTTAATCACTTTCGCCTTGCCTTTGCTGGCTAGGGAGATTCAACTGCCGGGGAGTCGGTGGGTAGAAGTACGGCAAGTTAGGGGAAGCGTAACATATCAAGGCAGACCAGCAAAAGTGGGCGATCGCCTGACAACAGCCGGCCAGCAATAGCGCGGTTTTAGCGGTAGACACTGGCATCGCTACGATTAATCTAGCAGAATTAAGCACCGTCCAAGTTAAAGGTCTGTCCGTTGCTGTCAATGGAGGTAGAGTTACCTTGCTGTCAGTCCCCGCAGGATTGGCAAGAGTTTCGGCCCGACGCTTGACTAACGCCAATTCGCGCCTAGAAATTAACAGCCCAGCGGGAGTTGTGGGTGTCAGGGGGACTGAGTTCGCCGTGGGTGTTGGCCCAGAGGGAAAAGCCGCAACTGCCTTATTTGAGGGGAAGGTTGACGCTAGCGCTCAAGGGCAAACTGTGAAGATAGAAAAGGGCTATGCTTCCGTCACTTTTCCCGGCAATCCTCCCAATCCACCCCAGGCATTCAAAGAAAATCTGAACTATGAATTGATCAGTTTATCAGCCATCAGTCAAGACAAAGTTCGATGCATTTGTACTGTCGATCCGCTGAATTTAGTGTATTTAAACGGCCAACCCTTAAAGATGGATCGAACAGGTAAAATCGACGAGATAGTGCCGAGACCAGCTAACTCTGACTACTGGCTAGTTGTTCGCAGTCCGGTGGGAAATGAGGTGTCTTATGAACTCGGTGCTAGTTTACTTAAGAAATAGATAATGACTCAATTAATAATCCCTCGTTTGCGAGTTTTTTTTACCCGCAGCCAATCCTTACTGCCGGGGGTTGCTGCTGCTCTTATTTCCTTGGGCGCGTTGCATTTGGGTGGCTGGAAACCGCTGGAACAACTGAGTTCTAACAGCCTGTTTCAACTTCGCGAAAGTCGAATTTTACCCAAACCTATTTGGGATAAACGAGTGGTGGTCATTGCCATAGACGAAGCAAGTTTAAGAAAGTTGGGGAGATTTCCGTTTTCGCGCGATCGCTACACTCAATTATTACAAGCCCTTTCCCCTGCTAAACCCGCAGTCGTTGGTTTCGACATTATTTTTGCCGAATCCAGTCCCCAAGATGACCAACTTGCAGACGCTATGAGTGCAACAGGTAATGTAGTGTTAGCCCAGGCTTGGGATGACCGAGGAAAACCGCTACCAATTGTACCAACTTTAGAAGCCGCAGCCGCCGATCGAGGTCATATTTTCCATAAGTCAGACACAGATGGGATCGGTCGTCAAGCCACGCTGTGGCTGCGAGATATTCCCTCCTTAGGAATTGCCATGCTTCACGTTTACAACGCCGACAAGCAACCGCAATCTGGAGGGCTAGAAAAGTTTTTATCACCGCCTAATAACGGCAGTCTAGAATTTTACAGTGCAGGGATAAATTGGCCTGGGAAAACGCAATTTATACCGACTTATTCGTTTGCTGATGTTCTGGAAGGTAAAATTACCAAAGATGCTTTTAAAGACAAATTGGTATTAGTAGGTACGACGGCAACAGGTTTAGATCCCTTGCGGACTCCTTTAAATCAAATTTCACCCACCAGTGGGATTTACCTTCATGCCGCAGTTATCGATAACTTGCTAAATAACCGACTGCTGCAACCTTTACCTGACTGGACAAGTTGGCTGATATTACTTTTAATTGGGCCAATTACTAGCGGGATATTATCGAAGGTTGGGCCCAGGGGACGAATTGCGATCGCTATCCTTTTCCCTCTAATCTGGTATGCAGTTTCTTTCTTATTATTTACGTTTAATTCTCTACTAATGCCCATTGCTGCACCGATTGGTACGATCGTCTTAGCTGGAATTGGACTGCAACTGCGAGAACAACAAGAGAAACAACAATTAATGAGCCTATTTGAAAAATACATGGCAAAAGAAACTGCTGAATTAATTTGGCAGCGAAAAGACGAAATCTTTAAAAATGGCGAACTGCAACCGCAAGAAATGGTCGCCACCGTTTTATTTATGGATATTCGAGGGTTTACTAGCATTTCCGAGCAACTATCTCCAGATGAATTGATGCCTTGGCTAAATCTATATTTAAATGCCATGAGTGAGTGTATTATGAATCACGGCGGCGTGATCGATAAATATATTGGCGATGCAATTATGGCAATATTTGGCATTCCCTTTCCTCATACTAAACCTGAAGAAATCAAACAGGACGCTCAAAATTGTATTGCCGCTTGTTTGGATATGTCAGAACGATTGAAAGAATTAAATCAGAAGTTTCAAAGGGAAGGAAAGCCAAAAATTGAATTCGGAGTTGGCATTCATACAGGGTCGATTATTGCTGGAACTGTCGGCGGCGGGAATCGATTAAATTTTTCGGTTTTAGGAGATACTGTGAATATTGCCGCCAGGTTAGAACCAATGAATAAAGATATTAAAGAAGACAATCCTTATCGAGTATTAATAACAGGAGAAACCTGGGAATTGGTGAGCGATAGCTACGAAGCAAAACCCGTTAAGAGTATTCAATTAAGAGGCAGAAAACAAGAAACAACTATTTGTGCGCTTGTTGGCAAAAAATGAAGATGATTTTCGTGGCTTCTCGGGGCGGCATCAGCCATGCAGAAGATGAGTATACTTCGCCCGAACAGTTTACTCAGGGGGCGAATGCGCTGCTGCAAACCTTCCTAAAGCTCGATCGGCTGTATGCTGTGTATGCTGCTAAGGGCGATCGATAATCTACTTCTCAAGCGATGTATGGTGCGTGACAGCGAATAGATTTGTGCGGTAGTATAAGAACTCAGCATTCACGCACCGCAACTTTATATAATAGCAGAGTTTTTTAGCTAAATTGATATTATATCTAGGACTTCGAGTTACCATATAAAAAATACAAGCCAGCGTGGATATCAACCAACAAAAAGAACAATTTAGCAACACCTACCTGCAAGCCATCGCCAGCGTTGCAGGCTATTCTCTTTACAAACCATTTGTAGACGACGATAGCGTAGACTGGGGAATTGCTGCCAAAGGAGGGACAGGTAGCATCCGAGCACCGCGCTTAGAATTGCAGTTAAAATCGACATCAAGGGATGTTCGAGAAAATAACTCGATTCGCTACCCTCTCAAACTCAAAAACTACGATGACTTGAGAATAGATGACTTCGCCGTACCCCGAATTTTAGTTGTTGTTTTAATCCCCGAAACAATAGCAAACTGGTTAACTCAGTCAGAAACAGAAACCTGCATGAAGGAATGCGGATATTGGATATCTCTGCGGGGAATGCCAGAAACACAAAACACCACCGCTGTCACAGTCACTATACCGAGAACTAATCAATTTACAGTCATCGCCCTTCAGTCAATTATGGAGGGGATTAGCCAAGGAGTTCAACCATGAAAGTCACATTCCAAGATAGCGAAACCCTCCAAACAGTCAACCTAAATCAAGTTAGAAATTACCTGCAAATTCACGGGTGGAATGAAGACAAACCTTTCTTAGAAAATGCCACACTTTGGCACAAACCAGTCGCCGGAGAGGAATTTGAAATATTACTCCCCAACCAACAAAATCTCGGAGATTATGCTGCCCGAATCCGGGAGATAATCGAAATATTAGAATCCGTAGAAAATCGATCGCAAAGTGAAATTTTAGCAGACTTAATTACCGGGATTCCCAATACAACTATTCAGGGAGTTGTGATGCAAATTCACACGCCCAACGCCGACAACTTAAGCGGCGAAATTACCTTATTAGGCGTGATTTGCGACAAATTACAGAAAATTAAAACCGAACTTGCAGACAAAGATTATATCCTCGCTATCAAAGCTTATCAAGAACGCTTGCCTTTCGTCTGTACGGGAGATTTGATCAAAGAAAATCAAACTTTCATTCTCAAAAATCCCCGCAACTTTACTCTAGATAATTTATGGCAAAATTAACAGATAATGTTACAGGAGTGAGAGCGCGGGAACTCTTGGCACCGCCCCTACAGAACAAATATCCGCATAAATCTTTTTCGCCAACATCCTAGCCAAATTCACAGGTACTGCATTCCCAACCATTTTGTAGCCGTCAGCAATATATTTGTACTTGAAAATAAAGTCATCCGGGAAAGTCTGAACTCGCGCACACTCTCGCACAGAAAGCCGACGGTAAGGCTGAGGCGAATGCGGGTCAAAAATGCGCTGATCTTTGCCAACTAAAATCATTTTACTAGCTTGAGGGTGCAAAGGCGCGTGTCTGCCGCTGGCCTGAATTGTAAAGGAAGGTTCACCCCAACTTCTAACTCGATTCCGCGACATATAAATGCTGGAAAATCCTAAATCTGCACATTCGTGATTCGCGACAGAATCGTGATAATTATCTAATTTACCCTTAACTAGAATTGGGGCGATCGCCTGCAAGTCAAAAATCGCATTTTGCAGTGTCAAAACCTCGGTTCCAGGTGCGGGAAACTCAAAACCAAAACCCAGATCCTGACGATAACCGATCACAATCACCCTTTGCCTATCTTGGGGAACACCAAAATTTTTAGCATTCACCAACTTGAACGAAACCCGATACCCAAGTTCCTCAAACTGCGATAATATATAAGTGAAAGCATCCTGATTTCTGGGCGCTAAGATGCCGCTAACATTCTCAGCTAAAAAAAACAAAGGCTGCTTGTCTCGGACAATTCTAATATACTCCCAAAAAAGCTGACCCCGAGAATCATCAATTCCCCGTTTCGCGCCCGCCGCACTCCAACTTTGACAAGGAGGCCCGCCAATAATCCCAACACAGTCAGGAATTTCATCAGAATTAATTTTTCGGATATCTCTGCGATCTAAAATAGTTTCAGGATGGTTAAATTGATAGGTATCCCAAATAGTGCGATCGTACTCATTAGCCCAAACCGGATTAAACCCAGCCCGACGAAAACCTAAATCCAATCCACCACAACCCGCAAACAGAGAAATAATATTCAAAGCCACCTTTTGTTACCCGCAATAAATACAATAAATTAATAATAAAACTTTCTTTGATGAGATATCTGTCTCTTGCTTCTCTCACTCTGCGCCCTCTGCGCCCTCTGCGGTTAAAGAAAAAAATATAATTCACAAACAAACAGAATTTATAATCCTCAATGAATGCAAACTCCATCCTCAAATCTTACCAACACTTCGGCGTCCACCTCGGCCTCGAAAGAATTCACCAACTCCTCGAAAAACTCGACAACCCCCACAAACAAGTACCCATTATCCACGTTGCCGGCACAAATGGCAAAGGTTCCGTTTGCGCTTATCTCTCATCGGTACTCACAGCAGCAGGTTATCGAGTCGGGCGCTACACATCCCCGCACTTAATCGATTGGACAGAAAGAATTTGTATCAACCAAAAACCAATTTCTACAATAGCATTGCAAGACTGTTTAGAAAAAGTTGTCCGCGCTGCTGAAGGTAATACGGAAACTCCGACTCAATTTGAAATCATCACCGCCGCAGCTTGGCTGTATTTCGCCGAACAAAAAGCAGATATTGCAGTGATTGAAACCGGATTGGGCGGTAGATTAGACGCGACTAATGTTTGCGAAACTCCGCTTGTGAGTGTGATTACTTCTATCAGTCTCGAACACTGGCAAATCCTCGGCCCGACTGTCGCTGATATTGCTGGGGAAAAAGCGGGAATTATTAAATCAAAGTGTCCGGTAGTTGTCGGAGAGCAGTTTGGGTAAAACCTGCGGTAGATTTAGGAGACGGATTTGCAGAATATTATCCAAGTCCAGAAATTGACGTTAATTCTGATTCATCTGCGGTTAAAATAAGATATAAATTGCCATTGCTGGGACAAGTTCAATTAATGAATTCGGCGATCGCACTTGCAACTCTCCACACTCTGCAAAACCTAGGATGGCAAATCTCCCAAAGTGCGATCGCCAACGGAATCGCCCAAACCCAATGGCCGGGAAGACTTCAGCAGACAACTTGGAACAACCGCAACATCCTGATTGACGGCGCGCACAACCCTGCTGCTGCGATCGCCCTGCGCGAATATGTAGACAATCTTACCGCTTCCCCGTCGCCGATTAACTGGGTAATCGGCATTCTGGCGACGAAAGACTGCGATGATATTTTACAAGCATTACTCAAAAAGGGCGATCGGCTTTATCTCGTTCCCGTACCCGATCAAAACTCAGCATCCCCCACAGAATTAGCCGCCATTGCTGAAAATATCTGCCCTGAATTAACTCTCACTCAAGCTTTTCCCGACTTAACAACAGCTTTAGATGCGGCTGTTACCGACGAAAACCTCACAATCCTGTGCGGTTCACTTTATCTAGTCGGCTATTTTCTGCAACAACAATCTCAAACTTAAACGCATCAGGATTGTGTTTCTTCCTCTGTAAAAATGGGAGGCCATAATTCCGAAACGGGCAATTCCCAACCGGGAAAAAGCTCTGGTACTGTTAAAATATCGCCATTTGCTAAAATAGTCGGTTCACCAGTCGATCGATAAATTGCCACTGTTTCCTCATCAGGATCGATCAGGATGCCGACAACCGCACCCAGCTCTATAAACTTCAAAACCTTAGTTTCTATAGCCTTAATGCGATCGCTCTGAGATTTGATCTCAACCACCAAATCCGGGACAAGTTCACCAAAATAACGCGGACTTTGGCGCAAGCGGGCCGCGCGCACAAACGAAACATCTGGCGCTTTGACGTTGGTATTCGGCATGATGAAACCGCCTGCGGAGTCAAACACTCTCCCCAAGCGGCGTGGATTTATCCAAGCGAAGAGAAAGGCGATGAGACGGCTACTGATTTCACTGGATACAATGTCTGATGGGCCCATAACTGAAATTTTCCCGTCTTCTAGTTCAATTGTGTAATCTAAACCCGCTTCGGAAAAAAGGGTCTGAACTTGGTTTAAATCTTTGACTGTCATCGCTGTCATAAAAGTTTTCTCCCATTATTCAGTTGAATCTTAATTCTAACATAACTCAGAATTTACAACAAATGAATAATTTAAAAGGCGACAAAACACACAATATAATATATTACAATATAATTATCGAATTAAAATAAACCAAATGACCACTACATCCAAAAAGGAACCAACCTTGGTAGATGTAATTGAGAAACTGGACAAGCTATCGACAGATGTAGATAAGCTATCGAGGGATTCCGAGAAATTTAACGATCGCTTTTCTAACTACCAGTAAGCAACTCAGTGGGTAGTACAACTTGCTTTCACTTTAATTGCTAGTGCCACTATTACAGTGATTATCACTTCGGTGCTGCGGAAGTAAGAAATTCAGGGAGAAGCCAGAAACCGGGTTTTTGACGACAATATTTCGCCACAGCCCTCAGATTATGAAAAACCCGGTTTCTTGGGCATTGATGCACATCGCACTTTTCACCTCAATCAGGGCGATTAAAGCTCGGGATAGCAGCACTTCACGCCCTTTCGATAGCTTGGAGAAGCATCCAGGGCGATCGCACTTGGGATTAAGAAACCGGGTTTCTGTACCAATATTTCCGTAGGGATGCAAAAGCGATCGCAGAAACCCGGTTTCTGAGGAGCGACGCCCTTTCGATAGCTTAAAGAAGCATCCAGGGCGATCGCACTTTCAAATCGCGCTCAAGCAATTGCTAGCGGCTGCTGACTCTGCAATGCCTGCTGCTGTTGCGCCAGCGATTGCAATTGTTGCTGCTGCTCTGATATCTGCTGTTGCAATGCCGTGATTTGTGGCTGCAAAGTAGCAGTTAACTCTTGAGCTTTTTGTGCAGCTATATCTCGATATTGAGCCGCAGCATTAGCAGCCGCTTGAGCATCATTTCGATTAGCTACTGCTTGCGGATTGTAAATCGAACCCCAAATAGGAACGTCTCGGCAGCTACGCCAGAATAAGACTCGCCTACATTGACGTTCATATCGCACAATTCCCCAAATATTAATCTGGCTATTCCAGTAATTAGCAGCATTTTGAGCCTCCTGTCTTTGCTGTTCTAGTTGGCCAAAAAAAGCATTAGCTTGATTGATTTGATATTGGTAATTTTGCAGGGCTGACTGAGTTCCTTGAATCTGCGATTGCTGGGCAGCAATTAGATTTTGGAAATCAGCCAGCCCTAGGAAAAACTTGGCTGATACTGACTGGGAATTCCCCCTGGCAAGAAAGTCAAAACAGTGCTTTGAGCATTGGGTGATATTCCACCTAAACCATTTAATAGTGGCAAAATACCATCAGGATCGGTGTCATTAAACAGGGGCTGATATAGCTGCGGAATTCCACCTTGCAGGAACTTTAAAAGCTCTTGTTTCTGCTGTGGATTCAAAGCACTCCAAGCATTAGCAACATCCAGTGGCAGTACAGGAGTTGTTGCAGTACCCTGCAACACAGGCAAAAACTGAGCTGGCGTGCCATATAGCAGCCAAGAATAAAGTTGTGGCGATGTCGAATTCAGTGCTGGATTGATACTGGTTAAAATCTGGATTAGTGGCAAAATACCAGCCGGATCTCCCTGAAAAAGTGGCGCACCATAAGGACTATTAATCCCATTTTTGAGAGCAGTTTTCAGCACAGTTGGCAAGCCTCCCCAAATTGCTTGTAGAGCCTTAATCTCCTGCGGAGTGGTATCTTGAACGGGTTGCTCTTGAGGCTGTTTCTTCTTCTTAAACCATGCAACCAAACCCGCGATCGCACCTCCCACCAAACCAATCCCTCCTAAAACTATCCCAAGCTTACCCAAAATAGGCAGAGCCAAGAACGTTTTACCAATCCAGCTAAATACTTTCTTAACTGTGGAAAAGATACCACTAACTTTAGAAAAGAATCCCTTTACCTTGCCGATAAAACTTGATACTTTGTTAACAAAACTTACGACTTTGCCAACAACTCTGATCACTCTTTGAAAGATTCTCCTTGCTCCTCGAAATAATCGTCGGAAAAAACCTCGACGACGACGAGCCTCTTCTTCCCCAGCGCCTTCTTCACTCCAAACATCAGAATCCGAGGACAAAATACTATCTGAAATATCAAGTCCCGTTGGTGGAGATTTAGCCATAGCCACAGCATCAGCCAAATTCAATAAACCCGCACCCGTTTGAATATCCCAGCCAGGAGTACCCAAATCAACCGCCGTAGCTTTGAGAATGGCTTTCACCTGTGCAAAGCTCAAATTCGGATTAGCCGCCCAAACCTGCGAAGCCGCACCCGTAACCTTAGCCGCAGCGATCGAAGTACCGACAATTTCAGGAATTGATTCTGCCGAATTGCTGTCAGCATTCTGAATATCTCCCAAGCTTTTTCCAAGTTTTTTGGTGGCTTCTGAAACAAGTTTTTCCTCAGCTTCAGTCAGTTTTCCATCAGATGTTGGATTGTCGTTAAATTCGATCGCTTTTTCCAAAGCTTGCCGCTCATCGGGAGTTAAATTTTTGAGCAAATCCTCATTGGAATCGGTTTCCGAACCTGCTTTAGCCTCAGAAGTAGCGCCAAAAGCAACTAAATCTATCCCCGCACCATAGCTGGAATAATCAGCAAGATTGCCATTCCAATCCGCCGCACCAACTGTGATGATATTGGGAAATTCCCGCGAAGCTTTACCCAAAGCAGATAAACCTTCCACACCTTGATTTCCTGCTGCTGCTACAATCAAGACTTTGTTGTCGCGAGCGTATTCAATGGCTGCTCTTTCTTCTGCTGTAAATTTAGTGCGGGTATTGCCATCTTTGTCAACTAAATCGAAGCTGAGATTGACAATAGCATTGGGCTGTTTAGATACCTTCACAGCATCCACAAATTCCCGCAAAGATTGAGCCCATTTGCCAGAACCAACAGCACGTCCCAGCCACAGCGGTGCATCATCATTGACACCATTTATGCCAATATCATTGTTCTGTTTTGCCCCGATTACTTCTAATATCTTAGTGCCGTGTTCAGCCTTCTGATCGTTAGCAGGAAGTAAGGGATTATCATCGCTATCATTATAATCACGACCTTTGATAATTCGGGTGTAATCAATATCGGGATTATTTTCAGCAAAACCAGTATCGATGATACCGACTAAAGGCTGAGATTTCGCATCAAATTGATAGGTGGTAGCAATGCCATTAATATCAGCATAAGGATCAGCTTGCAAGCCATCAATTTCTTTTTGCAAATCTGCGATCAAAGCGTCCAATTCTTCCGCAGCTTGCTTCTCATCTTCAGGCTTTGGCTCGACTAAAGCACTATCGGGATTGGCACTAATTTTGTCAGATTCAGCCTTAAATCGCTCTAGAAGTTTATCGAGTTCTGGAGCTAAGTTATTGAGTTGACTGACTACATCTTGAACAGTAGGTTCAGGTGGCAAAGGTTTGGGTTTAATTGCTTTTGCTAAAGGTACTGCTGCTGCCATATTCAGCAATCCCGCACCTGTTTTAGCATCCCAATTCGGCAAAGCGATATCAGTTGCAGTCCGTTTGATAATATCGATAACTTGCTGATAATTTAGTTGGGGATTTGCCGCCCAGACTTGAGAAATTGCACCCGTAACTTGGGCTGCTGCTACAGAAGTTCCTGCCATCAATCCTGTACCTTCTCCGACAGTCGATCGCACGGGATTGTTCAGCGTTCCTCCTTCTGTTAAAATATCTAAACCTTTGCCAGTTCCCGAATAATCTGTCACTTGACCACCCGATGATGCACCGACGGTGATGATATTGTCAAACTGAAGGGATGCTTTGCCTAAAGCTGATATTTCTTGGGGATTATTGCCCGCAGGAACGACAACAACGATGTGATTTTTGCGAGCGTATTCTAGGGCATTTTGTTCTGCTTCTGTCAGTTCGTAGCGAGGAACTATTTTGCCGCTAACATCAACTTGAGTTAGTTCAAAACTAATGTTAACAACTGCATTGAGTCGATCGGATTTTTTGGCGTTATCGACAAATTCAATTAAGGATTCTGCCCAACTGTTATTGCCACTAGCCCTACCTAACCAAATCGGTGCTTCATTGTTAATGCCGTCGATGCCTTTGCTATTATTTTGAGTGGCGGCAATTAAGCCTAAAACATGAGTTCCTTGTTCGCTGCCTTCACCGGATTGAATTAAGGGATTATCATCATTAGCAATGCGGTCTTTTCCGAGAGTAATGCGGCTGTAGTCTATGTCGAAATTATTGGCATTAAATCCTGTACTAATAATACCGACTAAGGGTTGAGATGCTTTTGAAAAAGGGAATGAGGTAGTCGTTGTGACTGGATTCGAGCCGATATTCTGTGCATAATTTGTGGGTTCTGTATTGGTTTTTTCTTGACTATTTGTGGCTATTATGCTGGTTGCATTTGGTGCGACAGGTTGAGTTATCGGAGCAACTTCTTGAATAGAAATTGCTGGCTGGCTGTTGGTAGAAATTGCTGGTTTAGCTAATTCTGGTATTGCCGTTACTGGCTTGCTATCTGTCGCAATTGATTGATTGACAGTCGAAAGTTCTTGAGGATAAATATTTGGCTTGCTTTCGTGGACTATCGGCTGAAAAATTTTACCAGATGCTTGAGTAGAAATTGCTGGTTGTTCATCGGTTTTAGGGCTGAGAGTAACAGCAGGTTGTGGTTGATTTATCTTGGTTTCTGTCTCAACGGTTGAAATGTTTTTAGGCGCAGGTTGAGGTGCAATTGCTTGAGATTCGATTTCAACTGATTTCGTTACAGTTTTATCTGAAGCTGGTGCATCTTTTGTGGTAGTAGAAATAGGGGTTGCGATCGCCTCTTTTTCTTCTTTTATTGTCAACGGATCGATGACTGTTGGAGATGAAGTCACCGAATCGGTTTTGACAGACTCATTCGGAGTGGAAGTCAGTACGATCGCCAATTTCTCATCTTCAG
>NZ_JAEQCB010000126.1:0-14714 GCF_020738785.1 Microcoleus sp. PH2017_05_CCC_O_A
GCAAAACTCAAACAAGCCAAAATATCCTGTTGCGTGAGATAGGGAAAATCATCTAGGATTTCTTCATAACTCATCCCAGATGCAAGATATTCCAACACGTCATAAACCGTAATTCTCATGCCCCGAATACAGGGCTTACCACCACGCTTTCCCGGTTCGATCGTAATTATCTTAGCGATGTCTTGTTCTGACATGGCACTTTTCCTTTACCTTATTTTCTCAATTCTAGCTTAACAAAGGGATAAAGCGCTCCTAACGTTTGGTAGTTTCCAGCATTTTATTAGTTCCTTTAGTTTCCTAATTCACTTTAACTCAATCCCCCCACAGCCAGCACTCGCATCAAGTCCCATCAGGGCCGTACCCGGAGTCTTTTTGAGTATCTTTTCGCCGATCGCCCCCCGCCATGCAATAATGAGATAACTTGCACAAAAACTCTATCAGTAGTGTCAGCCTTGCCGCCTTACTACTACAGATAGCGTCTTCAATCTCAATTCGTGCAAATTCCCAATTAAACCGGCTGTCGCTCTACACAAATTTCTCCTAATGGCTGAAGTCCCCCAATCTCCCACAGAACTCGCCGAAGCCCTCAGAGGCTTGACAGATATCAATTTCCAATTACCAGATCCCGAAGACGAACAAATACCAGACTTCGATTTTGACAATCAGGTTGACAATGCCTGGAAAGTGTGCGATCGTTTCGACTTACAAACCGACATCTGGCGCGGACAAATTCTCCGCACAGTCAGAGATAGAGAAAAAAAAGGCGGCGACGGACGCGGTACCGGCTTCTTGAATTGGCTAAAAGAAAGAGAAATCAGCAAAAGTCAAGCCTATTCTTTAATCGAATTAGCTAAAAGTGCCGATACTCTCATCGAACAAGGAGATTTAGACCCAGAATCCATTAGAAACTTCAGCAAAAGAGCCTTTGTCGAAACTGCCAAAGCATCTCCAGAAGTACAGCAAATGGTAACAGATGCTGCCGGAAAGGGCGATCGTATTACCCGCCGCGAAGTCAAACAACTATCCGACGAATGGATGGCAATGAACTCCGATTTATTGCCAGAAGAAGTCAAAGAAAAAGCATCTAGCGGTTCTCTTCCTTCCCGCTATCTGGCTCCTTTAGTCAAGGAAATGGAGAAACTCTCCCCATCTCACCAAAGCGAAATTCAAAAAGAAGTAGCAGAAAATCCAGATGTAGATACAGTCAAACAGCTAACTTCTGACGCCAAGAATTTATCGAAATATCTCGATGCGGCCGCCCAAGTCCAAGCTCTGAACCAGTCTCACCTAGACATGGAAATGGCTTTGGAAGAATCTTTGCGAGTCGGCTGTTTGGGAACTACCGCCGATGTTGTCAAACAAGCCGCCTTGCTAGAACAAACTGTAGTCAAACTCTACACTGTTTGGAAGCGTTTAGGAAGTTTGGCAGATAGATTGTACGTGGATACAGGAGCAAGCACACCAAATTTGCGCTTACTTTTGGGATGCTTGGACAGTCTTTCCGGAGAAAAGATTGAAGTGGATTTTGGAGACGGAGAGCGCTCTATTCGCTTGCAAATTATCAGCGAATAGCTCAACCTTGACCTGGGTTCGTAGTGAGGACTTTAGTCCTCTCCAAATGCGGACTAAAGTCCTCACTACGAACCAAGTCTGCGTCAATCCCTGTTTATCTGCGGTGAAAATTTCTGATTTTGTTCCAAAGATAGCGGGGATTCAAATAACGCCGATATTTCGTAACTACTTCTTTTCCCAAAATTACCACGCTCAGCCAAAAACACACTTCGGCTAGCACAGCTAAAACAACATCTATTTGCGTTTTTTCGGCGATGCTCAGTGGTAGGAATGGTACAATAAACAAGATTGCCAGCCAGGGCAAAAAAGATGCAATAAATAAAAACCAACCCAGCTTTTGCAAATTCTGCATAGATTTCATTTATTGGATAATTATAGATCGGGCCGCGGTTAAAACCGCGCATACACAAAGGAAGTCCGAGCGAGGGTGTAAAGAAAATAACGTAATTTTAATTGCTCACTCTTCAACCCACGGAGGTGGGTTTTGTTTGTATAGACGCGGTTTCAACCGCCCGGTCTTCTTCGGCCCACCAACTCAATTCTTAATTCCCGTTGCCGCAATCCCGCGAATAAACTGCCGCTGGCCCGCCAAAAACAGCAACACCACCGGCACAGTCCCAATTACCACCGCCGCCATCAACAACTGCCAACTGCTAGTAAACTGTTCCTGAAACTGGGTTAAAACCAACTGCACAGTCCGCAACTCTGGTCGCGTTGTAAACACCAGCGGCTTAAACAAATCGTTCCACTCGCCGATAAAGGTAAACAAAAACAGTGTCACCAAAGCAGGGCGCGCCAAAGGCAGCATCACCTGCCACAACACCTGCCAGCGGTTAGCCCCATCCAGCATTGCCGCCTCCTCCAACTCCACCGGAATTGTCAGAAAATACTGGCGCAGCAGAAAAATTCCGAAACCGTTAACCGCCGTCGGCAAAATCAGCGCCCCGTAAGTATTCAGCAAATGGCCCCACTTCAAAACCATGAATATTGGAATCACCAAAAGCTGAAACGGAATCACTAGCGTCGCCAAAACCACCAAAACTAGGGCCTGTCGCCCGCGAAACTTCAGCCTGGCCAAAGCATAACCCGCTAAAGCAGAAGTCACTACCTGAAAAGCAGTAACTGCGATCGCCACTAGAGTAGAATTAAGAAATGCCAACAAAAAATTACCCCGGCGCCAAGCCTCCTGATAGTTCCCAAAAGTCAGACCTGTGGCCTTGACACCGACACCAGATGGTGATAAAGAAACCCAAAAAACAGCAGCCAGCGGCAGCAGCACCAGCGCCGCCCCCACCAGCAACAAAATAAAACTCAGCAGTTCCAGTGATTGAGACCTGTCCCACGATTTACCCATAAACTTGTGAATTAACCTAAAATAATAAGCTTGTGAGGCTCTCAAACCCGATCGCCTTCCAGATTCCCACACAACCGTAAATTTTTAGTCAAAAATAGGTAAAGTGTAGTGCACGTGACCCCAAAATTCAAAGGGGTTTCCAAACATCCTACAAGGTTATATAAGGAGACGACATATCTATGCCCCAGCTTGAGGCCAGCCCAACAATTGACTTTCAAACCGAAACTTACAAAGATGCTTACAGCCGCATCAACGCCATTGTGATTGAAGGCGAACAAGAAGCTCATGACAATTACCTGCAACTGGCAGAAATGTTGGCTGACAAAAAAAGTGAGTTAATTGGCTTGTCCAAGATGGAGAACCGCCACATGAAAGGCTTCCAAGCTTGTGGCAAGAATCTCAAAGTCACGCCTGACATGGTATTTGCCAAGGAGTTCTTTTCGGATTTGCACAGCAACTTCCAAACGGCATCCGCCGAAGGTAAGGTTGTAACTTGCTTGCTGATTCAATCACTCATTATCGAGTGTTTTGCGATCGCAGCCTACAACATCTACATTCCCGTCGCCGATGACTTTGCACGCAAAATCACCGAAGGCGTCGTCAAAGAAGAATACAGCCACCTCAACTTTGGGGAAGTCTGGCTGCAAGCTCACTTTGAAGAATCCAAAGCTGAACTCGAAGCCGCCAACCGCCAAAACCTGCCCATCATCTGGAGGCTGCTAAACGCTGTCGCAGACGATGCTAGCGTTTTGGGAATGGAAAAAGATGCTTTAATTGAAGACTTCATGATTGCCTACGGCGAAGCCCTGGGTAACATAGGGTTTAACAACCGCGACATCATGCGGATGTCAGCACAAGGCCTCGCAGCCTAATCAATTTGGAAATAAGGAATGGGATAAAAATTAAAAATTAAAACCTTTTAATTTTCCCTTCTTCCTTCTGCATTACAAGGTCTTGTACCCCAATCAAGTTGGAAATAAAGAACGGGAACTAAATTAAAAAAAATTAATTTTCCCTTCTGACTTCTGACAACTGATAACTGATAACTGACAACTAACAACTGTCAACTGTCAACTGTCAACTGACATCTTTCTTCTTCCTTCATTTGACAACTTAATGTTTGGTCTAATCGGTCACTTAACCAGCTTAGAACACGCCCAATCAGTAGCTAACGAGCTGGGCTATCCAGAATATGCCGATCAAGGGCTCGATTTTTGGTGCAGCGCACCGCCCCAGATAGTCGATCATATCACTGTCACTAGCATTACCGGGCAAAAAATAGAAGGCCGCTATGTGGAGTCGTGTTTTCTACCAGAAATGCTAGCCACTCGCCGGATCAAAGCAGCCACTCGCAAAATCATTAACGCGATGGCACACGCTCAAAAAAACGGGATTAATATCACTGCTTTAGGCGGCTTTTCTTCGATCATTTTTGAAACCTTCAACTTGCAGCAAATTAAGCAAATCCGCAATCTAAAGTTGGAGTTTGAACGCTTCACCACTGGTAACACCCACACGGCTTACATCCTCTGCCGCCAAGTAGAAGAAGCAGCCCCCAAATTGGGGATTGAACTTTCAAAAGCTACTGTGGCGGTTTGTGGTGCTACTGGAGATATTGGCAGTGCTGTCTGCCGCTGGCTGAATGTTAAAACTAATGTAGCAGAATTGTTGCTCATTGCCCGCGACAAAGAACGATTGCAAGATTTGCAATCGGAATTGGGACGAGGCAAAATCATGGATTTGGAAGAAGCTCTCCCCCAAGCGGATATTGTAGTCTGGGTAGCCAGTATGCCAAAGGGAGTAGAAATTGACCCCAAGACATTGAAGCAACCCTGTTTGTTGATTGACGGTGGTTATCCGAAAAATCTGGCAACTCAGGTTCAGCATCCCGAAATTTACGTACTCAATGGCGGGATTGTGGAGCATTCCCTCGATATTGAGTGGAAGATTATGAAGATTGTGAATATGGATGTGCCGGGCCGGCAGTTATTTGCCTGTTTTGCCGAATCCATGCTGCTGGAATTTGAAAAGTTGTACACCAATTTTTCTTGGGGACGGAATCAAATTACTGTAGAAAAGATGGAGCAAATCGGAGAAATTTCCGTCAAGCACGGTTTCCGACCTTTGATGTCATTTTGATGTGATTGATTAAGGGTTATTGGTTATTGAGGAAATTTTTTCTGATAATAACCAGTAACTTTTTTTTTGAGGGAGTTAAGAGTTGAGATTGTGTTCGATCGCACGACTCGAAGAAAAGTTTTTGGCAGTCAGGACAAAGAGTGCGGATCGGTCAAAAATATACAGCTAACGGTTATTTAACCAGACATGATATAGTGGTCTATCGCTCAACTTATTCAAGAGATTGAGCTGAGATCAAATTGTCCCCGCAGTTTTTGATGGTCATGACTTCGATGATTTTTTTGCCCATTGTCTCGGAGATGTCGAGAGCTTGGGAAAGTTCAACTAAGAAATCTTTTTCCTCGGTTGTGAAAACTCCATCTACCAAGACCAAATCTGTGGCAATTGCAAAAGCTGTTTCTCGAAGCTGAGCATTCAATGCGTTTTTAGCTGCGGCAAATACTTCGGCCGGAGTGTACAGACTGCTCAATTTCAGAACTTTCTTAAATAGTTCTTGGAAGTGTTCGCCAGAATAAGAGCCGAACAAGCGAATGTGATTGGCGGCAAGGGTTTGTCTTTCGGCTTCGGATATTTCACCGTCGGCGGCAACAGCTAAGACTGAAATAGCTGTCAAAGCTTCCGACGGACTGAGTTCGATCGCACTTGTATCGCTTTTTGCGCTTTGGAACAATTCAGCAGGGTTAGGTCTTTTGTGGCTGTGGGCAGGCATAGGGGGGGTGGTTCAGTTGACAGTTGACAGTTGACAGTTGACAGTTAACAGCTACCTGGAAGCAAGAGGATTGGATTAATGAATAGTCTGATTTTAATTTCTCCCTACAAGGGTTTCGGCTTTAAACCAATTCTTTCTGGTAAAACTCTGGGATTAAGCAAAAATAGTGTAACAAAAAACGAGGCTCAAGCCTCAGGTTTTCAACTCTGGCTACGAAGAAAAACATAATTCAAAATTCAAAACTTCCCAAGAACCCTCTTTTTCAGTGTCAACTGACAAGGTAGGATCGGGAAACAGTCGATCGACTTTCACCTTAAAAACCCTATAGAAATTATCAGCGTGGCAAACCCCGACCGCAAACCATTACTCCTAGATTTTGAAAAGCCTCTGGCCGAACTCGAAACCCGAATTCACCAGATTCGCGAACTCGCCGCAGAAAACAGCGTCGATGTCACCGACGAAATTCGCAAACTCGAAGCTCGTTCCGCCCAACTGCGACAAGAAATTTTCAGCAGCTTGTCCCCTATGCAGCGGCTGCAACTCGCCCGTCACCCGCGCCGCCCCAGCACCCTCGACTACATTCAGGCAATTAGCGACGAGTGGATCGAGCTCCACGGCGATCGGCGCGGGGGAGACGACCCCGCCCTCGTCGGCGGAATTGCCCGCATAGACGGGCGCCCTACAGTCATCATCGGCCATCAAAAAGGACGCGACACCAAAGACAATATCGCCCGCAACTTCGGGATGGCAGCTCCCGGCGGCTACCGCAAAGCCCTGCGGTTGATGGAACACGCCGATCGCTTCGGTATGCCAATTTTCACCTTTATCGATACTCCGGGGGCTTGGGCTGGCTTAGAAGCCGAACAGCTCGGACAGGGAGAGGCGATCGCCTGCAACCTCCGAGAAATGTTTCGCCTCGACGTTCCAATTATTTGCACTGTCATCGGCGAAGGCGGTTCCGGCGGCGCATTAGGTATCGGCGTCGGCGAGCGGCTGTTAATGTTAGAACATTCCGTGTATACCGTAGCCACCCCCGAAGCTTGTGCGGCCATCCTCTGGAAAGACTCCGGTAAAGCCAACTTAGCCGCCGAAGCCCTCAAAATTACTTCCTGGGATTTGAAAAACCTCGGCGTTCTCGATCAGATAGTACCCGAACCCGTTGGTGGCGCGCACTCCAATCCCCTGAAAGCTGCGGCTATGCTCAAAGGAGCTTTGTTGGAAAACTTAGCAGAACTGACACAGCTCACCGGCCAGCAGCGACGCGATCTCCGGTATCAAAAATTCCGCGACATCGGTGTGTTCACTGAAAAGGTTGCTTGAGCCGACGAATTCATAGTTATTAGTTATGAGTTAAAAATCTCTTAACTTCAAACTCATAACTCACAACTCACCATTCTGCGAATCTGTCAGCAGTGTTATAATTTTTCAGATGACATCGGCTTAACAGTTCTTAATGTTAATTTCATAATTAACTGTGTTCACCCGTGGCAAACAGCTTTCTAATTTGCCGAAGAAGGCTGTAACGCTTGAGAGAGTTGCCGAGCGAAAGTATCAGGAAATTTAATGAACGATCGAACAACAAAGCAGGCTCTGATTACCGGAGCCAGCAGCGGTATTGGCAAAGCAACTGCTCTAGGGTTCGCTGCCGTTGGCATAAATCTGGCCTTAGTTAGCCGAGAGTCAGAAAACCTAGAAGCCGTTGCCACAGCAGCCCGAGAATTCGGAGTGAAAGCAGAAGCTTATCCCTTAGACTTGGCAAAAATTGAGCAAGTGCAAAGCGGCATCAGCGAGATCGCAGCTCAATTCGGCCCCGTAGATATCCTGGTCAACAGCGCTGGCATGGGCTACACCGGCTCATTGACCGAAACGCCCCTAGCCGACTGGCAGAACGTTCTAGACCTGAATCTTACTAGCGTTTGGCAGTGTATTTTAGGAATTTTGCCGGGAATGCGCGATCGGCGATCGGGAATCATCATCAACGTTTCCTCGATCGCAGGCACCCAAACCTTCCCCAACTGGGGAGCCTACTGCGTCAGCAAATTCGGTCTCATGGCTTTATCCAAGACATTAGCCGCAGAAGAACGGGCTGGCGGAATTCGCGTCACAGCCATCTGTCCGGGTTCTGTCAACACTCCCATGTGGGACACAGAGAGCGTCCAAGCCGATTTCGATCGCAGCGCGATGTTAACTCCAGAAATCGTCGCCCAATCAATCCTGCACGCAGTTCAGTTACCGACAAGTGCAGTCATTGAAGAAATCACGCTCATGTCCAACGCCGGAGTTTTGTGAACTTGAGATTGTAGAAAGCTGGATTTTTATCGAATTCAACAATCTTTAAATCTCTCGTTCTATCCCTCAATCGAAAATCGAAAATCGATAGGTATATGCCGAATCGAAAATCGAAAATCGAAAATAGATTCATCCTCACACCAACTTTTTATGACAATTGCATCGAATAACGGTACGAACGGCTCAAACTCAATCTCAACTGACACCATGAAACAGCCCGCAACCGCCGATAACAACTTGCCCCGCATCGCCACTCGACCCGATCGCAATTCCTCCCACGGTCAAGAATCCAACGTTCCGGTAACCTCAGAAATAGGTCAGGAAGAAATGATGGAAGCCGTTCGGACGATGCTGCTGGGAATAGGAGAAGATCCCGAACGCGAAGGATTGCTCAAAACCCCGAAGCGGGTAGCAGAAGCAATGCGGTTTCTCACCAGCGGTTACAGTCAATCCCTCGAAGAACTCCTCAACGGCGCTATCTTTGACGAAGGTCACAACGAAATGGTACTGGTGCGAGATATCAGCGCCTTCAGTATGTGCGAACACCATATGCTGCCATTTATGGGTCGAGTTCACGTCGCTTACATTCCCAACCAAAAAGTAGTGGGACTGAGCAAACTAGCGAGAATTGTCGAAATGTACAGCCGACGATTGCAGGTACAAGAACGTTTGACGCGCCAAATTGCCGAAGCAGTTCAGACAATATTGGAACCACAGGGAGTGGCTGTAGTAATGGAAGCCAGCCATATGTGCATGACGATGCGGGGCGTGCAAAAACCCGGTGCTTGGACAGTGACGAGTGCGATGTTGGGCGTGTTTCAGGAGGAACAAAAAACTCGCGAAGAATTCCTGAATTTGATCCGCCACCAACCGGCATTCTTTTAGTCAGTTGACAGTTGACAGTTGACAGTTGACAGTTGACAGTTGACAGTTGACAGTTGTCGGTTGACAGTTGTCAGTTGTCGGTTGACAGTTGACAGTTGACAGTTGTCGGTTGACAGTTGTCAGTTGTCAACTGTCGGTTGTCGGTTGTCAGTTGTCGGTTGATGACTGCTTACTGCTGACTAATGATGACTTTTAAGCAGCCCCAAAACCGGTACCGTGCCAGGTACACTCGTTAAAAGGAGCTCCCCAAATTTTAGAGTCTTGTTCAAGCTGCCAGATTCAAGGCTGCAAGAAAATCTAAAATCTAAAATCTAAAATCTAAAATAGACTGACGATCGCCAAATAAGCTCATAAAATAGACGAGTGACTTATGGCTTGTGACTAAACGATGAATCCTATTAAATTCGGTACAGATGGCTGGCGCGGCATCATTGCTGACGATTTTACCTTCGATCGCGTAGCGTTGGTAGCTCCCCTAGCAGCACAAGTTCTCGCACAAACCGGCGGCAATAATGCCAGTAGCGGCACTGTAATTGTCGGTTACGATCGCCGATTTCTGGCTGAAGATTTTGCCCTCGCAGCAGCTAAGGCAGTCCAAAACGCCGGATTTGACGTGCTCCTCAGCGAATCCTACGCCCCAACTCCGGCTTTTAGTTTAGCTGCCAAACAATTAAATGCTTTAGGTGCGATCGTCCTGACAGCCAGCCACAATCCCGGTGCATATTTAGGATTAAAAGTCAAGGGCGGATTTGGCGGTTCAGTTTCGCCCGAAGTTACGCAACAGATAGAAGCAAAACTCGAAAATCCGGCGGCACTTTCAGCAACTCCCGGAAAATTGGAAAGTTTCAATCCTTGGCCGGCTTACTGCAAAACCTTGCGGGAAATGGTGGATATTGAAGCGATTAAGGGGGCGATCGCATCCGGGAAAATCACAGTATTTGTAGATGTAATGCACGGCGCAGCGGCGGGCGGATTAGCTCAAATATTAGAAGAAACAGTGCAGGAAGTCAACAGCGATCGCGATCCGCTGTTTGGTGGCGGTGCACCGGAACCTTTGCCGCGCTACCTGTCGCAGTTGTTCCGCGTCATGCGGACTCACCAGCGAAAAGCATCTGGTTTGTCGATCGGATTTGTATTTGACGGAGATAGCGATCGAATTGCTGCGGTTGACTCTAGCGGAAACTTCCTCAGTTCGCAAATCCTAGTTCCTATATTAATCGAACACTTAGCCAAACGGCGCGGCTTCACCGGAGAAGTCATCAAAACCGTCAGCGGTTCCGACATCATGCCCAAAATTGCCGAACTTTACGGCTTACCATTGTTTGAAACGCCGATCGGTTACAAGTATATTGCCGATCGAATGTTAACCACCCAAGTCCTAGTCGGCGGCGAAGAATCCGGCGGAATCGGCTACGGTACCCACATACCCGAAAGAGACGCGTTGCTATCGGCGCTGTACTTGCTAGAAGCCGTTGTCAAATCCGGGGAAGATTTGAGCGACATCTATCGCCGACTGCAAACAGAAACTAATTTTACTTCAGCTTACGATCGCATTGACTTGCATCTAGCAAGCATGGCAGAAAGAGCGCGTTTGCTGTCGCTGCTGCAAAATCAACCTCTCACAGAAATAGCGGGGAAAGCAGTTGTAGATTGCAACAAAGTTGACGGATATAAATTCCGTTTGGCTGACGGAAGTTGGCTGTTAATTCGGTTTAGCGGTACTGAACCAGTGTTGCGGTTGTATTCGGAAGCTGCGACCTTGAAAGAGGTGATGCAAAACTTGAATTGGGCGAAGAGTTGGGCACAGAATTGAGAAGAGTTTGCCACCGCAGATAAACGCAGATAAACGCGGATGAATTAATATGAAACCTCTCTTTCTCTGTGTTCTCTGCGGCCTCTGTGGTTCAAAAAAATCTTTCTTATTCATAAATCAAAAGTATTGCAGGATGTGCCGCCATTAAAAATCTCTAAATTAGACAAACAATCTTAAAGCAGCGCACCTGACAAAGCTTGATACACAATAATTGTTCGTGCTTGTTTATTCAACAATTGTGTAAGGTGCGTCGCCACTCGAACAGTTGATTTTTATGCAGAGATTTTTAAGAGATCCACACCCTACGGAAGAATGTTGTAAGAGTTTTTAATAATTGGTATAAAAGCAAATGGCATACAGCGATTTCAGCCTTGCGAGAGTCAAAAAAGATTTTGGATTAACTTTAGATGAAACGCGCAATTTATTTGCAGACACAGAACCTGTTACACCATCAGAAATATTAACAACAATTCTCATCGATTATGTGCCACTCGCAACTTTCATATCAACTCAAAAAGCTCGATCGGAATTTTTAATTGCTCCGATTTTGGCAGAAGTTAGGCGAATGTTAAACAAACGAGTTTCTCTTTTCTCAGGTAAAGATTTTATAGTCGATCCAGAAAGAGGTTTGCAAGGGTTTTGCGATTATATCATGAGCGGTTCTCCAGAACAATTATTCATCAGCGCTCCGGTTGTAACAATTTTTGAGGCAAAAAAAGAAGATATTATGGGCGGGTTGGGTCAATGTGTTGCAGCAATGGTGGCGGCTCAATCTTTTAATCAAAATCAAGACACTGAGATCGATCGCATTTACGGCGCGGTGACAACGGGTACTAACTGGAAATTCTTGATTTTGGAGGAAACTACTGTTTATATCGATCAGATCGAATATTATATTCAAGACGTTGATAAGATTTTGGGAATTTTGTTGCAGCCGTTTCACCAATCTTTTGTTAAGATAGATCCGTAATTTTTAACAGAAATAATGACAAATAATAAATTGCTAGTTGTCGCTACGGGCAATCCTGGCAAAGTTAAGGAAATGCAGGTTTATCTTCAGGATTTGGGATGGGAGTTGCAACTGAAGCCGGCAGAGTTGGAAATAGAAGAAACTGGCGAGACTTTTATCGCTAATGCTTGTTTGAAAGCTTCGGAAATTGCCAAAGCGATCGGTGAATGGTCGATCGCCGATGATTCTGGTTTAATGGTAGATGCACTCGACGGTCAACCTGGGATTTACTCGGCGCGCTACGGAAAAACCGATGCTGACAGGATATCTCGGCTTCTCAAAGAATTGGGAACCGAACAGAACCGGGGTGCACAATTTGTGTGTGCGATCGCGATCGCCCGTCCCGACGGTACAATTGCCCTGCAAGTAGAAGGAATTTGTCGCGGCGAAATCCTGCACTCTCCTCGCGGTACGGGAGGTTTCGGGTACGATCCGATTTTCTACGTACCCGCACAGCAACAGAGTTTTGCGGAAATGACACCGGAAATTAAGCGATCGCACTCCCATCGAGGCCAAGCATTCCAGGCTTTATTACCACAAATGAAGTCATTAGTCAAGTAATTTCGGAGGGAAAAAGGAAGAAGGAAGAAGTCAGTTGTTATGGGTTATTAGTTATTGGTTATTTGTGATTGATTACCAATGCCCAATGCCCAATGCCCAATGCCCAATGCCCAATGCCCCATTCCCAATTCCCCATTCCCAATTCCCCAGTATTCTAGATTGCCTCCAGGTTCTTTTCTCCCGTCCGAATGCGGATAATTTGTTCTACGGTGGAGATGAAAATCTTGCCGTCGCCAATCTCGCCCGTGCGGGAAGCAGCGATAATTTTATCAACCACCATGTCAACCTGATCGTTTTCGACAACAATCTCGACCTTGAGCTTTTGCAAGAACTCAACAGTGTACTCAGAACCGCGATAGCGTTCTGTCATGCCCTTCTGACGGCCAAAACCTCTAACTTCAGAAACAGTCATCCCCACAATCCCAGCATTGACGAGTGCGATTTTCACTTCGTCAAGTTTAAACGGGCGAATAATAGCTTCAACCTTTTTCAAGTTTCTCACTCCTAACATTACTGCTTTCGTTATATTACTTAATCGGCGTGACATCTTTTAAGATCACTGCCAACAGCAACTATTTTGTCAAATATATTACCTTATGTTGTACTCCCGATGAAATAATGCAGGTCAACATTTAACAACATTCCCTGATTTTCCGGCGGTGGTGGCCGTGTGGAGCCGATCGCGGTAAAGTGAAAAAGACCCAAGCCCAGAGTCGCCGATCTGCTAAAACAGAAAAAGAACACAGGAGACAGGATTTTTCGCCGGTTTCCGCTTTGCACAAGTCAGATTTGCACGTATTGCTGAAAACTATAATTGCCAGAAGCGGTCAGTTAAACTATTCCTATGCACCCAGCTAGCCCTCCCCCTGACCGCAGCGGGCTTGATGCCCTACTGAGAAATCGCCCCTTCCTCACCTTGTGGACTGGCCAGTTGTTGGCCCAAGTGGCGGATAAAATCTTTTACGTATTGCTGATTATTCTGCTGAAAACAGGCGACTACCGACCCTGGCCCGTTTCTTGGCAGCATTCGGAAAATTCGATGCTGTCAGCGGTGATGATCGCCTACACGCTGCCGGCGATCGTCTTTGGTTCGGCGGCCGGTATCGTGGTAGACCGCTTTTCCAAAAAGCAAATGCTGATCGGCTGCAACGCGATCCGAGCCGTGTTGATTGGATCTTTGCCGTTTTTGCCCAAAACTTTTGTGGTGTTGTTGGTACTCACGTTTTTAGTGTCTACCGTAACGCAATTTTTTGCTCCCGCAGAGGCGGCGGCAATCCCGCTGGCTGTGGGGCGAGAGGGACTGATGTCGGCAAATGCTCTGTTCGCCTCGTCCACAATGGGCGGGATAATTGTCGGAATGACGATCGGCGAACCGATATTTACTTGGCTCAAACACAGCTACGGGCCAGCTTCTCAAGAGTTTTTCCTGGGCGGGTTGTACCTGATTTCAGCAGGTTTGCTCTACTTGATGCACATTAAAGAAAATCGCGGCGGTAGCAGTGGCAAAAATGTTCATCCTTGGCAAGACTTTAAAGAAGGTTTGCGGTATTTGAAGCACAATCGCCTGATTAGCAACGCGATGGTGCAGTTGACGATTTTGTATTCGGTGTTTGCGGCGCTGCAAGTTCTGGCGATCGCACTTTCGGGCAAAATAGGTCTCAAAGAAACTCAATTTGGGTTTTTGCTGGCTGCTGCGGGCATCGGAATGGTCTTCGGCGCGGCGTTTTTGGGCCACTGGGGCGATCGAATGCACAACAAACCTTTGCCATTAATTGGTTTCGTAATGATGGGTTTTGTGTTGGGAATGTTTGCCTTTGTCAGACAGCTTTGGCTGGGATTCGGATTGAGTGCTCTGTTCGGTTTTGGCGCTTCCTTAATTAACGGCCCGATGCAAGCTTTGATTCAAGAAAAAACTCCCGAATCCATGCGGGGAAAAGTCTTTGGCTTGGAGAACAATGCGATTAATATTGCTCTCAGCTTGCCTTTAGCACTGACCGGCCCGCTGACGGATGCTGTCAGCAAAGCCGTGGGATCGGATGACCTCGGCTTGCGGATCGTGCTGCTGAGTTTGGGCTTTTTAGTTCCAGTGATGGGCATGGCAGCTTGGTACCATACCCGCAAAGCCTTAAAGGCGTGACATACCCGACACTCATTTTGTAAACAAATAGAGTGCGGGCTTCCTCTTTCAACGGGAGAGCCTCGACGCGAGCCATCTCTAAGCTGGTCTTATCCTCCCTCCGTAGGTTTCACTCACCCGAAGGTGGTCCTAACTAGCAAGATAATCACTTATCTTTTCCGGCAGACTCCCTGTGTCCCAAGGAGTAGAATTGTTGATTTTTTCACCCATCCATCAGCTCTTTTACGGCAAGAAAGGGATTTTGGG
>NZ_JAEQCB010000127.1:0-14604 GCF_020738785.1 Microcoleus sp. PH2017_05_CCC_O_A
TCGATCGCACTTCCAGTCAAAACATCGATAACCTGAGTCACACTCAAAGCAGGATTGCTATCCCAAACCTTAGACAACATTCCCGCCGCCTTAGCTGCGGATGCCGAAGTTCCCGACATTTGACCGACATCATCGCCAACAGTCGATAAAGTCGGATTTTCAATTGTTCCACCGGGCACTAAAATATCCAAACCGTAGCCGTAACTCGAATAATCCGATCGCCCAAAACCATCCGACGAACCAACCGTGATAATATTGTCAAACTCCTGAGAAGATTGACCCAAAACCGACATCACACCGCCGTCATTACCAGCCGCTACAACCAACAGCACCCCATTTTGACGCGCATTTTCCAAAGCCGCACGCTCCCGCGCTGTAAACTCGTAACGAGTAGTAATGCTACCGTCAGCATTCTTTTGAGTTAAATCCAGGGGAAGAAGTGCGATCGCATTCTTCTTCTTTTGTCCCTTCGCTTCACTTACAAAATCAGTTAAAGCTAAATCCCATTCCCCCGAACCAATTGCCCGACTTAGGTAAACATTCGCCCCATCGTTGTAGCCATCAATCCCGATATCATTCCCTTGAATTGCACTTACTAAACCCCAGCTAAACGTGCCGTGTTCGTTCCCTTCTCCAGCATTTAACAACGGGTTGCTGTCTTTGTCGATGCGATCGCGCCCCAAGGTCACTTTAGAATAATCCAAATCGGGATTCTTCGCAGCAAACCCAGTATCGATGATGCCTACAAAAGTGCGATCGACCGTTGGCGCCACACTGATAGGGATAGGCGCTTCAGTGTCGATCGGTTGTTCAATTACAGGCAGTTTTGGGTCGATCTTAGGTGGTTGTGAAGGAGTTGGGGGGGCGATCGGAGGTTTTACTCTTACAGGCGGTGCGATCGCAACTGGCGGTACAACAGCAGGCGGTGTTGTCGCAACTGGCGGTGTTGTCTCAACTGGCGGTACAACAGCAGGTGGCGTTGTCGCAACTGGCGGTACAACAGCAGGCGGTGTTGTCGCAACTGGCGGTGTTGTCGGCGGTACAACAGCAGGCGGTGTTGTCGCAACTGGTGGCGTTGTCACAACTGGTGGCGTTGTCGGCGGTACAACAGCAGGCGGTGTTGTCGCAACTGGCGGTGTTGTCGCAACTGGCGGTGTTGTCGGCGGTACAACAGCAGGCGGTGTTGTCTCAACTGGTGGCGTTGTCGGCGGTACAACAGCAGGCGGTGTTGTCGCAACTGGCGGTACAACAGCAGGCGGTGTTGTCGCAACTGGCGGCATTGTCGGCGGTACAACAACTGGAGGTGTTGTCGGCGGTACAACAACTGGTGGCGTTGTCGCTACAGGCGGAGTTGTCGGCGGTACAACAACTGGCGGAGTTGTCGGCGGTACAACAACTGGTGGCGTTGTCGCTACAGGCGGTGTTGGAGTGACATACTCGATCAATTTCTTGCCGCCATCGAGTTTAGTCCAATCTTTGCTCTTATCGATCACTTTGTCGATCGACACAGCCTTACCAGTCGCACCAGTCAACTTGAAAACTAAATCGTTGTAATCTTTATCAGAACCCCGATCGACTCGCTGATCTTCCATCGCAAATGCCTTGCCGGTGCCAGTCACATCTGCTATTTGACCAAACAAAAAAGCATCATCTGGATTCAGGCTAGATAAAGATAATAACGGACGTTTGTCACCGTCCGCACCCGGATTGTTAAAGATATCTCGCACAGTACCATTTGGTACTAACATCACCGCAAAAGCATCTCCCGGTTTCATCCCAAATTTTTTCGCGCCACTGTACTGTCCCTCGTTATAGTTTTCCTCTCCTAAACCGCCGTTAAATAGCGGATTTGCACCTTCTATGGAGTCAGAAATTACGACGTGACCAAAGGTAGAATTTGTCAGAGCTCGTCTTGCTGATTCTTTGATAAATTCCTCAGAATTAGGATCGAAGTTCTCCATACCTTGTACGCTAAAAATGGCAACTTCACCTTTATAATTGCCGCCGTCATGTAGCCAGTCAAAACCAACTTGACCAGTTGAATCGGGAGTGAAGAAACCGGAGGTAACGCCTAAGCCTGTCAGCGGATCGACTTTTCCGTCTGGGGTTAAAGTAACTTGATAATTTGTATCGCGCGAAGGTGCAGAGATTTTTAGTGCATAATTTGTTGCGCCCAAATTATCGATGCTAAAAGTGCCCGAATTTGTGCCGTTGGTTTCGATATCTTTGACGACTTTTCCCTGAGTGTCGAGAAGCTGCATCCCAACAATGGAACTAAATCCGACCGCCGTAACTCGAAAGCTACCCGGATTCAGCCGATTAAAACGATAGGTGTCTGTGGGGTCAGTTTTACCTGCGAAGTCGATCGAGATATAGTTGTCGCTTAAATTGCCGATCGATATATTAGACATGGTGCACCTTGATTAATCCAATAATTTGGGCTGACATTTATCTATCAGAGGTGCGTCGGAGTTTTTATGCGAAGTTTCTGTTTTTGTAATATAACTTTACACAGAGGGTGGGTCAAACTCGCTGAACTTCCGCCGCTACTTATCTATCTGGAGTGCGTCGGAGTTTTTATGCGAAGTTTCTGTTTTTGTAATATAACTTTACATAGAAGGTACGATCGTCAGAAAAGCCAGTCTTGAACAGGCAAGATGCCTGTTCCACAATCATTATTGGAGAGGCTTAGTGGACTTATTTAACCCACGTAGGTGGGTTTTGTTTGTGTAGGCGCGGTTTCCAACCGCAGGCTAAAAAATCTCCCCAACAATCATTCCCGCCAATATGACAAACCCAACCCAAACATTTTGGCGAAAGATTTCACCGTAAACAGGCTTGGGAATATCCGCCTTCCGCAGTTGACTGTACTGCAAAAACCACAAAATTGCCGCCGCACAAATTGCTATCCAAAAACCGACGTGCAAGTGCAGATTAATTCCCGTTGCTGCTAACAAACCGACAGTACCAACAAAGAAAAAACCCACAGCATTAGTTACGTTATCCCCGAAAAAGATAGCGCTGGAATTGACACCCACACGCAAGTCATCTTCTTTGTCGCTCATTGCGTAAACTGTATCAAATCCCATCGTCCACAAGACTACTGCGCCCCACAGCAACCAAGTTGCTAATTCTAATTTATTGACGGCGGCACTCCAACTAATTAAAACTGCAAATCCCCAGGCAATTGATAACACTAATTGTGGGACTGGAAAGAATCTTTTTGCTAACGGATAGCAGATAATTACTGGTACGGCGGCGACACACAGCCAGAAACTTAACGGATTGAGATAAAATGCGAGAATGGCGGCGCAAGCAAAGGAAATTAAAGCAACTCCGATCGCAGTTTGCACTTTTAGGGCGCGGGATGCAAGGGGGCGCGATCGCGTTCTTTCTACTTCCGGGTCAATATCGCGATCCCACAAGTCGTTGATGACGCATCCCGCCGCACTCGTGGCTAAGGTACCCAACACTATCACCCCTACCAATGCGGAGGGCGGCTTTCCGTCTGCTGCTAAAAAGACGGCCCACAGGGCTGGAATCATTAAAATTAGCCTTCCTGCTGGCTTGTCCCATCTCAACAGCCGGATGATAGTAAGTAGTGTAGATTCAGATTGGCGATCGGGCTCTATAAGCATTTCAATTCTAGATTTTAGATTTTTAGCTTTAAATTCTATCAAATTTTAGGCAAAATCACCTACTATAGCGGTTCTCAAAAAAGTGATGTATGTCCCGATGCCCTCTTTGCCCTCTTTGCCCCATGCCCGATGCCCGATGCCCTAATTCCCGATTTTTGCTGATTTAAGATCGCGCCTCACTGGATTCGTGAAATAATCATAAATATCTGTCAACCCCGATACACTCCAATGGTTAATTCACTTGCTGCTGCGGAGTCAAATCGCATTATTGCCGCTATTGATATGGGTACTAACTCGTTTCATATGGTGGTGGCGCGGATCGATCCGAAATTGCCTGCGTTTGCGATTATTGCTAGAGAAAAAGATACGGTTCGGTTGGGTGATTGTGAGGCTAAAACAGGGTGTTTGAAGTCTGAAGTGATGCAAAGGGCGATCGCAACTTTGCGCCGTTTTCAAGATATTGCTAAAACTTTTAATGCTGAACAAGTCATCGCTGTGGCCACCAGTGCGGTTCGAGAAGCGCCTAACGGGCGGGATTTTCTCAAACAAGTTGCTGACGAATTAGACTTGAATGTGAGCTTAATTTCCGGACAAGAAGAAGCGCGGAGAATTTATCTCGGTGTTCTTTCGGGAATGGAATTTAACAATCAATCGCAGGTGATTATTGATATTGGTGGCGGTTCTACTGAGTTAATTTTAGGAGATAGTTCTGAACCGCGCTGTCTCACCAGTACCAAAATTGGTGCTGTGCGCTTAACAGGAGAATTTGTCAAAACTGACCCGATTAGCCGGGAGGAGTTTTCCTATTTGCAAGCTTATATTCGGATTTCGCTGGAAAGACCGATCGACGAATTGCGATCGCAATTCAAGATAGGCGAACATCTGCGCTTGATCGGAACTGCGGGAACCATCGAAACTCTGGCTGCAATTAACGCTCGCGAAAAGTTGGGAACAGTTCCGAGTCCGCTGGCTGGATATCAGTTAAGTTTAAAAGATTTGCGCGAGCTAGTCAATCGTTTCCGCAAACTTTCCTACTCCGAAAGGCTAGCAATTCCCGGAATGTCGGACAAGCGGGCGGAAATTATTCTCGCCGGGGCGTTGATTTTGCAGGAAGCGATGGCATTATTAGGTATGGAATCCCTCACGGTGTGCGATCGATCTTTAAGAGAAGGCGTCATTGTTGACTGGATGCTAAGTCGGGGTTTGATTGAAAACCGCTTGCGCTATCAAGGTTCAATCCGCCAGCGCAGTGTTCTGCACATGGCCCAAAAATATCAAGTTAACTTACAACAAAGCGAAAGAACCGCCGAATTTGCACTCAATTTATTCGACCAAACCCAAGGAATTCTGCACAATTGGGGAAGCGAAGAACGCGAGTTGCTGTGGGCGGCATCGATTCTGCACAACAGCGGTTTGTACGTCAGCCATTCGGCGCACCACAAGCATTCTTACTATTTAATTCGCAATGGTGAATTATTGGGATACACTGAAACTGAGATTGAAGTAATTGCCAATATAGCTCGCTATCACCGGAAAAATCCTCCAAAAAAGAAACACGAAAATTTTGTCATTCTCCCGAAAAGATACCGAGAAGTCGTTAGTAAATTGCATCCATTTCTGCGGTTGGCTGTGGCTTTGGATAGGCGGCAGATTGGGGCAATTACTGATTTCAAATGCGAACACCGCCCGGAAGTTCGAGAGTTTCACTTGCGGCTGCAACCGCTCAATCCCGGTGACGATTGTGCTTTGGAACTGTGGAGTTTAGATTATAAAAAGCCGTGTTTTGAGGATGAGTACAATCTGAAATTAGTGGCAACTTTAGAGCCTACTTTGGTGGCAGTTTAAATAGGAGGTAGAGCAACTGTAGGGTGCGTCAGGCAAAAATTATCTGTATGTCGTCAAAACATTTAGTCCTGACGCACCCTACAATAACTAACCGTAGGGTGCGTCAGGCGAAAAAATTAGCAATGTCAGAAAAGATTCAGTCCTGACGCACCCGACAATAACGATAATAACCAACCATAGAGTGCGTCAGCCGAAGATTATCTGTCTGTCCATAACTAACCGTAGGGTGCGTCAGGCGAAAAAATCAGCAATGTCAGAAAACATTCAGTCCTGACGCACCCGACAATAACTAACGACTACTAACTCAATATTATGTCGAACTACCGGAGAGCCACGATACCCGGAGCAACCTACTTTTTCACCCAAGTCACTTATCAAAGAATTCCTTGGCTGTGCAGCGATATTGCTCGGGAATCTTTACGAAAATCCCTGCTCCGAGTCCAGCAACTTTACCCTTTTTCAATTGAGGCAATTGTTTTATTGCCAAATCACATACATTGTATTTGGACACTACCAGAGGGTGATAACAATTATGCAACTCGTTGGCGATTCATTAAAACTTTTGTCACACATGAATGCGCTGATAAATTAGGAATACAAGCCGAAATTAGCCCATCTCGAAAAAAACGGAAAGAAAGAAATCTTTGGCAGCGAAGATTTTGGGAACATTTAATTAGAGATGAAACAGACTATGCTAATCATTGCAATTATATTCATTACAATCCAGTCAAACATGGTTTATGCCAGTCCCCCAAAGATTGGCAATATTCTAGCTTCCATCGATTTGTTGCCCAAAGCATTTATCCTGAAGATTGGGGAGCAAATGACATCCCAGATATTCCGGCACATATTGGTCACGAGTAGTGAGTCCGTAGGGTGCGTCAGGCGAAGATTCTCTGTCTATCGTTCAAATTTTTACAACAGACGCACCCTACAATAACTACAATAACTAACCGTAGGGTGCGTCAGGCGAAGATTCTCTGTCTATCGTTTAAAATTTTTACAACAGACGCACCCTACAATAACTAACCGTAGGGTGCGTCAGCCGAAGATTCTCTGTCTATCGTTTAAAATTTTTACAACAGACGCACCCTACAATGAGTTGCCAATTTCAACATTTTCAACATAAAATAGACAAATGTCAAATCCCTTGCTTTCCCTCAACTACGAACCCGCCCTCGAATCCCTCGGTGGCGACTACTTTGATGAAGTCCCGGCGGCAGATTTTCCGCAGCACATCCTCCGCTTCCGCAACGACCAATTATTGCCGACATTGGGCTTAGATCCGGCACAAGTAACCGACGAAGATTTCATTCAAGCATTCGGCAAATTTCACTGCGTGCGTCCCTTTCTCGCACTCCGCTACCACGGCTATCAATTCAACGAATACAACCCGAATTTAGGCGACGGTAGAGGCTTTTTGTACGGCCAAGTTCGCGGTACTGATGGCAGACTTTACGACTTCGGCACTAAAGGTTCCGGCCGCACTCCCTACTCGCGCAGCGCTGATGGTAGACTCACTCTCAAGGGGGGAGTTCGCGAAGTTTTGGCGGCTGAAGCTTTGCACCGATTGGGAGTTCGCACGTCTCGCTGTTTTAGTTTGGTTGAAACGGGTGATGCTTTGTGGCGGGGCGATGAACCTTCTCCGACGCGATCGTCCGTGATGGTGCGTTTTAGCCACTCTCACATCCGCTTTGGCACTTTTGAAAGGCTAAATTATATCCGTCGCCCGGACTTAATTAAAAAACTTTTAGATTTTGTCATTGAATATTACTATCCTAAACTGCATCTAGAAGCTAGCAATTCTGGTATTTCATCGGAAGAAAAGTATGCGCTATTTTATGCGGATTTAGTCAAGCGTGTAGCCGAATTGGTCGCTCAGTGGATGGCGGCAGGTTTTTGTCATGCGGTGCTGAATACTGATAATATGTCGATTACTGGTGAAAGTTTTGATTACGGGCCTTTTGCGTTTATTCCGACTTATAATCCGAAGTTTACAGCAGCTTATTTTGACTATTATGGTCTTTATGCTTACGGCAATCAACCGTTTATTTGTCACGGGAATTTGGAGAAGCTTCAGCAACCGCTAGCAGCGGCGATTCCTCAAGCTGATATGGATGCTGCTTTGGCTAAGTTTGGTGGGTATTATAATACTACTTACCGACAGTTGATGCTCAATAGGTTGGGATTTGAGGATTTGTCTGAGGCTGATGGTGATGAGCTTTTGAAGCTGACAATTAAGATGCTGGCGGAGTCTCAAGTTGATTATCATGATTTCTTTTTTCAATTGCGAAGACAGTTTAATCGCACTTGGCGAGATGATGTCAATCAAATTTTTAGCGAGGCCGAAGCGACGGAGTTGTTAGCACCTTGGCGGGAGTTTTATTGTCACGTTTTGCAAAGTTTATCGGCGGATGATATGGATAAGATGGCGGACAGGTTGCGCCAGCACAATCCGGAACAATCGCTGTTGAGGCCGACGATTGAGGCTGTTTGGGAACCGATCGCTCTTGAGGATAATTGGCAACCTTTTTATGATTTGGTTGAGCGAATTCAAAATCCAGAGGGTTAGTAAGGTACGTTGTTGCGCTTTAGCGCTCTTTCTTATATATATGCAAAAGAGCGCTGAAGCGCAACTACGTACCTAAGAATTATTTGAGTTTGTCAATCTCAAATTGTGCGTCTTTGTAACCGCCGGTAAGTCCTTGATCGAGAAAGATTTTGCCTGCTTTCTCGAAATCGCTAATTGCTCCTGCTTTGTCTCCTAACGATCGCCTAACCATGCCTCTACCGTAGTAAGCACCAGCATAATTCGGATTGATCCGAATGGCTTGCACGTAATCGGCGATCGCACTATTGGAATTATTTAACTGCTGGTAAACCTTGGCCCGATTGGCGTAAGCTTCAGCATCGTTGGGATTGAGCCCGATTGCTGCGGTAAAATCGGCGATCGCCCCCTGTGTATCTCCCCCGGCACTGCGAGCTAAACCGCGATTGCTGAAAGCATTATAATCCTTGGGATTTAGTGTTGTCGCTTGAGTGCAATCGGCAATTGCTTTCGGGTAATCCTTCAAATTTAAATAAGCAATACAGCGATTGTTATAGGGAACCCCATCTTCATCGCTGAGCGAAATTGCCTGAGTGCAATCGTCAATTGCGGCTTGATGAGCTCCTAAATTCAACTGCGTGCTGCAACGATTCGCGTAAGCATCTCCACTCTTGGGATCGATCGCAATTACCTGACTATAATCCGCCAATGCTCCCTGATAATCTCCTAGGTGAAAGCGCGCTCTCCCCCGACTGTACAAAGCATCCACATTCTGAGCATCGAGCTTAATTGCCTCAGTATAATCTCCAATCGCCCCCTGCAAATCGCTGCTCCCAGCCCGAGCCAACCCCCGCGAATGATAAGCTTTAACCAAGTTCGGCTGCAACCGAATTACTTCAGTCAAATCCCCAATAGCCGTCTTGTAATCTTGCATTTCTAAATAAGTCACTCCTCTTTCATAGTAAGCATCAACATCGTTGGGCTGGAGCTTCAAAACCTGAGTGTAATCCTCAATCGCTCCGCGCTTATCGTTGAAATCGCGACGGGCCAGCCCTCGGTTAAAATAAGCCTTAAAATATTGAGGATTGAGAGCGATCGTCTGAGAATAATCGGCAATTGCTTCTTGATATTTTTTTAAATCATAATTAGCATTACCCCGCTGATAAAAACTCTCACCATTGTTAGGATTTAATTGAATTGATTTGTCAAAAGCCTGCAAAGCTGCTGCCGCATCTTGATTGCGAGACTTTGCTACTCCCTTTTCGTAATATTCCTTGGCTTTGATCGGATTCGGGCGGCTGCAATAATTAAACAGAAATACCATAGCAATCGCCCCGCAGCCAGCGAATATCAGCCACCAAAACCGACTTCCCAAACCTGAAGAAAAAGTATTGGAAGACAGTAAGCTCGACGGAGAAATATTTTTATTTTGAGCCGTATTTCCAGGCTCTTGGCGGTGTTTCAGCTTGCTGAGAGCGGCCAAAACTTCCTCAGCCGATGGATAGCGTTTGCTAAATTGGTGGCAGACCATTTTGTCAATTATATTTGCCAGTGCCTGAGAACATTGAGCTCGGTTTCGCCAAACAATTTCCCCAGTGTGAGAAGGACTCGGATCTTGCAATTTTGGCAAATCCGTACCGGGCAAACCAGTGATAGCTTGGATCGCCATCATCCCGACGGCATAGAGGTCGCTGCTAAATTGCGGGTTGCCTTGAAATTGTTCGATCGGCATATAAGCCGGAGTTCCCGTCGCAATGGTGCGCGGAAATTCTGTATCGTACTCGCTGGCGTGATTGGCAACTTCTTTAACCGAGCCGAAGTCAATTAAAACTAATTTGCCGTCTGGTTTGCGGCGGATTAAGTTGGAGGGATTAACATCGCGGTGAATCACTCCCTGAGAGTGTACGAAGGCAAGAACTTTTAACACTTCTTCCAACAGATCCAGCACTCTTTCTTCGCGCCAAGGTTGACCGGCCACAATTTCCCGATTGAGGGCGTGGCCGGGTACAAATTCTTCTACGAGGTAGAATTGATTGCTTTCTTCAAAATAAGCTAGTAAAAAAGGAATTTGATCGTGTTTTCCCAGTTTTTCTAATATTTCTGCTTCTTGTTTAAATAATCGGTAAGCTGTTTTGAGAACTGTGGAAGTGTTGCTGGGAGGGCGCAGTTGTTTGACTACACATTGAGGGTGACCTGGGCGGCGAGTATCGACTGCTAAATAAGTTTGTCCGAAGGCTCCCGAGCTGAGGATTTGGACTACGCGATAACGCCTGTCTAAAAGTTGACCAACCATGTTCATATCGGAATTTGAGAAGTGGTAATTGGTAATTGGTAATTGATAATTGCGAATTGGTAACTGGGAAGGGGGAGTTGGTAATGGGTAATTCGTAATTGGTGATTTTTGCTGTTTCCTTTTTTGTTCTTGATTTTTCATTTTTGCTAATGACATTTGACAGTTGACAGTTGACAGTTGGCAGTTGGCAGTTGACGGTTGACGGTTGACGGTTGACGGTTGACGGTTGATAGTTGGCAGTTGGCAGTTGGCAGTTGGCAGTTGGCAGTTGATAGTTGGCAGTTGATAGTTGATAGTTGGCAGTTAACAGCTTGCCCGAAGAGCGCAAAAGAAGGGTTGACAGTTGAGTGTTTAGGGAGCATCTCTGTTTTGCATTTAATAGTGCGAGCGTCCCCGCTCGCGAGTCCTGGAATAGTCGCGAGCGGGGACGCTCGCACTATAATAAAAAATGCTTTTTTCAAAAATGAGATGCTCCCATTGTTTACCGACTACTGACTACTGACTAATAACGTTCGCGAGCGGGGACGCTCGCGCTAATAACCAATAACCAATAACCAATAACCAATGACTAATGACTAATGACTAATAGTTTATTTAGAATCTTTGATCTGTGCTTGTGCGTTTTGAAAACCATCGGCTCTTCCTTGTTCTAGAAACAGTGTTGCAGCTTTCTGAAAATCCTCGATCGCCCCAGCCCGATCTTTGAGTTGGCGGCGGACGAGACCTCGGCTGTAAAAAGCGCTAGCATTGTTGGGGTTGAGCCGTAGCGACTGAGCGAAATCCTCAACCGCTAAAGGGTAATTTTTGAGTTCTGAGTAAATAGTACCGCGATTGCTGTAAGCTACTGCATCGCTGGGATTGAGCTTAATTGCTTGAGTGAAATCTTCGACGGCCCCCTGCTTGTCTCCCGAAGCCGATCGAGCTAATCCTCGATTGCTGTATGCTTTGGGATTGTTGCTGTTGAGTCCGATCGTCAAACTGCAATCTTCGCTGGCCTTTTGAAATTGCTTTAAATTCAGATGAGCAATGCAGCGGTTGTTGTAAGCTGCCTCATCTTTGGGATCGAGGCGAATTGCTCGGCTGCAATCTTCAATCGCTTTGTCGTAGGTTGCTAAATTTAAGTAAGCGCTGCACCGATTGGTATAAGCATCAGCTTGGTTCGGTTCCAATTCGATCGCCCTACTGTAATCTTCCATCGCTCCTTGATAATCTGCTAGATTAAAGCGCGATCGACCGCGACTGTAGTAAACCCCAGCTTCCTTGGGGCTAATTTGAATCGCTTGGGTAAAATCCGCCATTGCTCCGGTTTTGTCGCCGTTGGCCGATCGAGCTAAACCCCGATTGCTGTATGCTGTAGCATCGTTGGGATTGAGCCGAATTGCTTGAGTGTAGTCTTCAATTGCCGCGCGGTAGTCTGCCAAATCGTAATAGGCTAAACCCCGCTGATAATATATGTCACCGTTGTTAGGATTGAGCCGCAATACTTGGGTAAAATCTTCCACAGCCCCCCGCTTGTCGCCGGTGTCGCGGCGGGCGAGAGCTCGATTGTAGATGGCTTTGGTGTGGCTGGGATTGACTTTAAGTGCTTGGGTGTAATCGGCAATTGCTTGCTCGGTGGCGCCCATGTCGTAGCGAGCGTTAGCCCGCTTGTAGAAAGTTTCGGCATCGCTGGAATTGAGGGCGATCGCTTGAGTATAATCGGCGATCGCGCCTGTTTTGTCACCTTGCTGCGCCTTCGCAACACCGCGGGCGAACAATTCTTTTGCTCTCGCCGGACTTTGACTGTGCCAAAAGTAAATTATCAGTGCTGTCAAGATCGAAGCTGCGGCTATGGCTGCAAACAGCAACAGTCTGGTTGGGCGCTGTCTCGGCTGCAATTGACTTATAGCGTCGGTGATGATGGTGGCTGGCGATCGCCCAGCCTCCCATTTTACAGCGATTTGTTGGAGGTCTGCCAAAACTTCGGCGGCTTCCTGATATCGTTCCTCGTAGTTTGAGAGTGCCATTCGATCGATAATATCTGCTAGGCCTGCCGAACAAGTCGCCCGATCGCGCCAGGAAATTTCGCCTTTGTGTTGTAAGGCACTTAGTTCCTTCGGTGAGAGTCCCGTTACCGCAAGCTGGGCGATCGTACCTAGAGCGTAAATGTCGCTATTGTAGCGGGGGTTGCCTTGCGATTGCTCGATCGGCACATATAATGTTTCAGCAGCTAACTCCGGTTTTTTTCCCAAAGGCTTTTTAACAGAATTTGGGGATGTTGGCGCCAACAAATGAGAATTAACGAGCTCCGGGTTAATTTCTTTGTCTAAGCTAAAGTCAATCAACACAAATTTGCCGTCTGACTCGCGTCGAATTGTTCTGTCTGGTTGAATTCGGCGGTGAATGAAACCGTTGGAGTGTATAAACACCAAAACTTCTAATATGGATGATAGCAAAGCAATTACTTCGTCTTCAGCCCAAGGTTCACCAGGTATAAATTCTTGGCTTAAAGGTTGACCGGCAATAAATTCTTCTATTAAGTATAAACTTTGGTTTTCCTCAAAATACGCCAACAATTCGGGGATTTTGTCGTGTTTGCCCAATTTTTCTATTATTTCTGCATTTCTTTGAAATATAATTTTGACTAATTCTGGAGTTTGCGAACTGGTGCCGAGGAGCCGCATTTCTCTAACCGTGCATTGCGGATACCCGGGACGGTGAGTATCTGCTGCTATATAAGTTTTTCCCACTTCACTTGAGTCTGTGACTTTAATGATGCGGTAACGTCTGTCGAGAAGTTGACCAATCATGCTCTGCCCTCTACCCTGTTAATGTTCGATTATCGCATACAATCATAAAAACAATACGGGATGCGGGAAACGAGCGAGACTTCAGTCCTGAGAGGGAAGCGGCACGAGGGAATGAGAGTCCCCGTCTTCTTTCTTTCTTTCTTTCTTTCTTTCTTTCTAAATTTTGTTGATGAACCTTGAGATATCTAGTATAATAGCTGAAAGCAGACAAGTCAACCAATATTCAGGAAAACAGAGGTGAATAAAACCAAAAAAACAATGGGAGTTCAGCAAATATTACTGTCTCCAACCAAAGAAGTTCAAGCCTTGTTAGAGTATCTCTGTCAACAATCAGGTAAACTGTATAACAGTGGTGTTTATTTAGCTCGTCAGATTTTTTTCAAAACAGGAAAATTGTTGACTGGAAAATTTGACTTATCTTTTGAACCATCAGTTACAAAATCAATGGTTGCTAAATCATTGCCATCAACACCAATGCAGCAAACATTGATGTCAGTAACAGAAGCCTTCAAATCTTTTAAATAATTAAGAGATTTATATATCAAAGGTCAATTACATTTTAACCCCAAGCCACCGGGATACCTGAAAAACTCTAAGTTGTTTAAAGTAGCTTATCCCAATTCTGGAGGTTTAAGACCAAAACTTGTTGGCAATCAGTTAAGGTTTTCCTTGGGTTTAACAGTAAGGCGATGGTTTGGAGTTTCTGAATTCTTTTTGCCTATGCCATCGAATCTTGATTTTTCTCAAGTGAAAGAGTTTACAATTCTCCCGAAAAATGGTTATTTTTACCTGGAAATGTCCTACGAGGTTGAAAAACAACAACATAATTTAGACATTGGTCAAGCATTGTCAATTGACTTAGGAACTTCTGACAATTTAGCAGCTTGTGTCGATACGCTGGGAAACTCTTTATTGATTGATTCTCGTGCAATGAAAGCGATGAATCAATTGTGGAACAAGAAAGTAGCAACTAGAAAAGAAGGAAAACCAGAAGGTTACTGGGATAATTGGCTAGACCGTGTAACTCGCAAACGCAATCACCAAATGCGTGATGGCATCAATAAATCTGCAAAGTTAATTGTCAACCATTGTCTGAAATACGGAATTGGCACACTGATAGTTGGGTGGAATGAAGGCTTTAAGTCTAACAGTAATCTCGGTAAACTGAACAATCAAAAATTTGTTCAAATGCCTTTAGGTAAGCTAAAAAATAGGTTGAAAGAACTGTGCGATTTGCACGGAATCAGATTTCTTAAAACCGAAGAAGCATATACTTCAAAAGCTAGTTTTCTTGATGGTGACTCCCTACCCAAATATGGTCAAAAACCAACTGGGTGGAAAGCATCTGGAAAGCGGATTAAACGTGGCTTATATCAGTCAGATAATGGCATAATTGTGAATGCAGACTTAAATGGTGCTGCCAAGTGCGATTCGTTCAGTCGAAACCGAGAAATCGGGGGATGACTGGCTTCTACAGGGTAATCCATCAGG
>NZ_JAEQCB010000128.1:0-14542 GCF_020738785.1 Microcoleus sp. PH2017_05_CCC_O_A
TATTCCAACCTTAGCAGAACTTGCGAGTGAAAAAGCTACCCACAATTGAGCAACAATGGGTAGATTTGTCCAAGAATCAAGTTACAGTTTCTAGCCCCCTTAAAAAAGGTGGGGACAAGTATCCGAGCAAAGTCCCCCTTCTTAAACGGGATTTAGCAGGGTCAAAGAGTGGCTCGCGTCTGGGACAATAAAACCACCCTGCTTCAGAAGGGGGATGCGAGGGGAATGTGGACTCGGATAAAAGCGAGATGATTCAATCGTTTCAGACTTAAGTTGAGACCAATACTTACTACCTAGCCCAGTCAGTACCGCGCCATATCGTGAAAAACAAGACGCTAGAAATCAACGCGCCCAGCAGCCACTTAACAGCATTTTTAAATAACCCCATGCGCTGATTTGACTGCACCGTGGCCCTTTGCGCCTGCAAGCGTTCCTTAGCCGGAGTAATTCTCGAAAGAATTTGGCTTTTCAATTCCTGCGGGTTTTGCGTATTCGCTTGCACTCCCAAACGGCTAAGTTCCCCAGCCAAAGTCTTTAAATCTTCAGGAGTACCCTTATTCAGCCGTTCTTCTACTTGCTGCAATTGAGCTAATTGTTGGTCGGCTTGAGTAGTAATTTGCTTGTCGTTTTGGTTGTTGACATAGATAGTGCCAAAAATTCCCAAGGGCATCATCAACAGAAAAATCACCGCCAGCAGCAGACAAACCCAAGACAAAACTTTCAAAAGAATGTTTTCCAAACTTCTGCGGTCATATCCTTCGCCAAAAAATATCAGCGCCATTGCCAATAGAGGAACTGGCACCCGTTCCACTACAGCGCCAATTGTCTGCAATTCCCAGACGCGATTGCCAAAATTTGCTGGTATCAAAACTGCGATCGTATCTAATAAAGATAGAATTAATAGACCGTAGCCAATCCAACGCAACCTGTAGATAGAAAAACCTTGCTCGCCTTGTACGTCATTCATAACATCATCACAGTTGTTGTTAACAAAAACAATCTCTCTCGATCCGCTAAAAAACGGATACAAGCTACAGATTGAAGTAGTCGAGTCTCCACATTTTAGACCAAAGTTAGAGTTCCTAGATTCATCTGCTATTGTAAATCTAAAATCTAAAATCTAAAATCTAAAATCTAAAATCTAAAATCGACTGACTTAAGGTTCGGGAAATCGCGGCTGCCACCACCCATACCAAGAAACCCAAGCATTTTCTAACACTTTTTGGGCATTTTCTGGAGTTGTTTTATCCAAAGGCACAGACATCTGAGTCCACAAACATCGCCGATCTTGAATATTTCCCCTACCCAACAGCCAAAACAAAACCCGGTTTGGCTGCCAATCGCGAGTGTTGCGATTGTATCTAAACTGTTCGGCAGTGACTGTAGCACTGCCGCGAGGATTGATACACGAACTCAAATACAATCGATTTTGCTGTTGCAAAATTCCGTGAAACCCCGCGCCTTGAGTGTTTGCTAATGTTAGTTTACCAGGAGACGACTTCAGAATAGTATGTCCCTTCATCATACTTTCCACATCCCCGATGGTGCCTACCACATAGCGCATCTCTATTTCTAGAGCAATGTTACTTTTTTGATATTCATACTTTCTGGCAGCCTTGACTTCTGAAGTATCGCTAATTTTCAGCGGCGCGCTGTTTTGTAGTTTCCACTCTGCTAGAGGCACCGTAGAGGGAAAGTCAAACTGGGTTGCAGAATTATTGCCTTTCGAGGGATAGAATGTCAATTTGCCTGCGACTAATAAAACCCCTGCAAGAGTAACAGCCAAAAGAGAAATCCTAACTGGTTTCCAATAGGTAATAGCCATTATTAATTTTATTGCTCCTGATTTTGTGGTTCGTTTTTTAAGATGGCAAACCAGCAGAATAACCCGAAAATTAATACAGCAATCATCGAAAAGACTACCGAACCATTTCCTTCGTGCCAGTATTTAAATGCTTGGGGTTGAGATAACGATACTAGCACTGCCATGAGAGAAACTCGGGCGGCATTAACTACAAATGCAATCAGGACTGCAACGATCGGCACTAGAATTTTCTGCCCCACAGTTGTCGGAAACATCAGCAAGAAAACCAGGGCTAGTCCTAACAATTGTAGAATTGCATTCACCCCCGAACAGCCGTGATATACTTCGACGCTGCCCTTTTCTAGGATGAGAAAAACTCCTTTGCGTTGAACTTCAAATCCTATATAGTGCAGGATAAAAGTTGAAACTTTTGCTGTGTATAGAGCTACATCAACAAATACTCCGATTAATCCGGGAGGAATAGCTGTATAGGCAAGAATTAGCAGTTCCTGCGAATATTGTTTCAGTCCTTTTGTGCCGGAAGCTAGCAAGGCCAGACTTATTCCTGTCAAGAAAGGCGAAGCCCTGATAAAAAAGTCGTATCCAAATATCGAAGAACTTTTGAGCAAGATGAAAGCAATTAACGATGCCCCAAAGAAACTGGCGAAAATTCCACTTTCAAAGGTTAAGGATTCGTGCCTTTCCCAAATGAGAAATGCTACAACTCCCCAAAACAGTAACATTGTGCCAAATAGGTCTGTGTCGTTGGTTCTGGAAGTCAGAGTCAGTTGCACGGCAATCAAACCGGAGGCGATGCCTAACAGCCAGTATTTCGGTTCTTGGATGTGTTTTAGCCAGTTGATTTCGGTCATTGCTGCTTTCTGTTTTTACTAAAAACTTTTAAAATGCTTAATTCGATCGCTCTTTTGAAATTATCAGCTACAAACAGTTGGTTTTATGGGCTATGGATGAAGTTTAACTAAATCTTCACATACATTGACAATTGTCAATGTATGTGATAAATGCAAAAGTCATTGTTGGTCGTTATTTGTTAGTTGTTAAGTATTAGGTGTTAATTACTGGTTTTAATAACTAATAACGAATAACCAATAACGAATAACCAATAACTAATTAGCGTATATCTTGCTGTAGTAAGTTTGATATTCCTCGGAAAGCAGGGGTTCCCACCACTCGCGATGGGCTAAGTACCATTCCACGGTCTGCCGCAAACCTTCTTCAACTGTGACTGAGGGAGTCCAACCTAACTCTGTTTTAATTTTGTTGGCATCAATAGCATAACGCCGATCGTGCCCGGCTCTATCTTTGACAAATGAGATCAGTTGTTCGCAAGGACGTGCGGGCAAATCAGCAGCTAATTCGTCCATTAGTTGGCAGAGCATTTTGACTAAATCGAGATTTTTTACCTCGTTATTGCCACCAACATTGTAGGTTTCTCCGGGCTGGCCGCGGTTGATAACGGCATCTAAGGCGCGGCAGTGGTCGAGCACGAACAGCCAATCTCGCACGTTTTGACCGTCGCCGTATACTGGCAGCGGTTTGCCCAATAGCATATTGATGCACATTAATGGAATCAGCTTTTCGGGGAAGTGATAGGGGCCGTAATTGTTGGAACAGTTGGTGATAATTGTTGGGAGCCCGTAGGTGTGGAAATAGGCGCGGGCGAGGTGATCGCTGCCAGCTTTGGAGGCTGAGTAGGGACTGTTGGGGGAGTAGGCGGTGGTTTCGGTAAATGCTGGGTCGTCGGGGCCGAGACTGCCGTAAACTTCGTCGGTAGAAACGTGGAGGAAGCGCATTTGTGATTTCACAGACGAATCATCAATTGCTTCCCAATGCTTGCGGAAGGCTTCTAAGAGTGTGAAGGTGCCGACTACGTTGGTTTGAACGAAGGCGCCAGGCCCGATAATCGATCGGTCAACGTGAGATTCTGCGGCAAAGTGAGCGACTGTGTTGATGTTTTCTTCTTTCAGCAAGGTATCGACTAGGGTACGATCGCAAATATCTCCCTGCACAAACCGAAAATTTTCTCCGCCTTCCAAACTTGCCAGGGTTTGTCTGTTGCCGGCGTAGGTTAAAGCGTCGAGCACGACTACTCGATCGCCCGGATAGCTGCTGCACCAGTGATGCACAAAATTCGAGCCGATAAATCCAGCCCCGCCCGTCACCAACAATCGATGAGGATCTCGCTCCATGCCTTGATTCCCGCTGTTTGTCATAAAAATAAAAGTTTTTCCAATAACTAAGCCTTTTCAAAAGTAGCCTTAAAAGTAGTTTTTCATCAAGTGTGGGTCGCCCTGTGATTAAAATTTCTATGGTCTCATATCATTTCCGGTTGCACTCCTTATGATATAGAGGAGACGGCAGTGCCGTGTCCCTACCGTGATTAATCGTAGGGAGACGGCAGTGCCGTGTCCTAATTTCCGTTAATAATTCCGATGCAACCGGAAACGATATCACTTCAGATTTTCTAATTTGGGCGCGATCGCAATATTGACTCGGTTGACTTTAATTTATAACGGTTTGTTTGTCAAAACGCTTGCTAAACAGTGGTTTCAGCTTTTTTACCTGGCAACTTTAAATTTCAATGGCGATGGGGAGATGTTGGCAGTTGCGATCGATCTGTGATTTTGGTGGCGATCGCCTGTTGATAGATTTGTAAAGAGCTGTTACCATTTATTTTTTAATTATCCTTTACAATCTCCAGAGCACCATGAAGAAGTTTCAAGTGTTAGCTGGCATTGCTTCCACCGTTGCGATCGCGAGCAGCATCGCCATAGGTGACCCTGCATCTGCTTTCCCCTGTTCCTACAAAAAATCTGGGGCTGCTCAATCTGGTTCTGGGCCAACAATCGTGGGTTCCGGCGGCTCGGATCAAATGAATCCGTGGAAATCCAACAAAACAGTAGCTCTCGGTTTCCTAGGCTTGGCTGGGATTTTGGGTGGAGGTGCGGCCTACATGAGCTACCGCGCCGGTCAGCGCGCCTCTGCTGCTTGCGATGCGATGAGCGATAATTTTGAAGTTTTTGAAGAGTCGCTAGATCCGATCGCAGATGCAGGTTTAGCTGAGCCAGCAGATGCGGTTGCAGGCGTTCGCGAACACCCGGAAGCTCCGGGCGGCGAGCTGGATTTGCCCGTAGCGCAAGTTGCCGAGGTGAGTTCGGAAAGTGCGATCGAGCCAGTCGAAAGTGCGATCGTCTAATAGTTATCTCCAACCAAAGTATTCGCTCAGCAAGCCTCCAATTTTGCCAGATTGGAGGTTTTTTGATTTTAAATTATCGACGGCTACAATTTGCTTTGATTGCGATCGAAACACAGCTTTCCGATCGCAGATCGATCGAGAGCGCGCAATTCGATCGTCGGATTCAAAAATGCTATAAATTTAGATGACTCAAAGCAAGACAGCACGCTACCTTTGGCGATCGCTAAAAATACTCTTCAGATCAATCTGAGGGTAGACGGCAAAAGTTCCAATCGCCTGCTACGGTTTAAAATATAGCCCTACAGATGACAACTATAGGTTTTTATGAATGCTTGGCGCGATCGATTCAATCAATTTACAGGTAAAACTAGACTGGCAGTTTGCCGCGTGTTCGTTCAGCTAACAGGCGAAGAAGTTGCACCGCTGTTAGGAGTTCTCAACCGCACCGCCAGAGAAGGAATTAATGGCGATGGTGACTTAGCAATTTTAGGAGAAGGTCTTGTAGAAATTTGCAATCACCTGTTACAGTACGATAACTACTGGCAAGCCGCCGCTAATGAAGGCGATGTTTTTTGGGATGAAGGCGAAGCTGGCGATTATGTGGATGAAATTTTCACTGATTCAGCCGATCGCTATCTCAGCGAACCTCAATATAACGACTCTGTTTACGATAAAAATTCTCCCTTATCTTTGCCGGTAACGAGAAATGTTGTGGTGATGCTCACAGTCGCTTATGAAGGCGAAGTTCCTGCTCTCGAAACTGACCTCGCTGACATCAGCGCGCTAAAAATTGGTTTAAAAGCACTGATTAATTTACATTACCAACAAGGGCTGCGAGCGGTACAAGTTCACTTCTCTCCAGCACAGTTGGGAGATGAACTTACTAACGACCAAGTGTTGGTCAATTTCCCAGAACTCATTCCACTTTAAGGAAGGAGCAATTAGTTATGAGTTATTGGTGATTGGTGATTGGTTATGAGTTATTTGTTATTTGCTATCAATGCCGATACTTCGGCTTTTGGCGGTTAGTGCCGAATCCCCAATTCCCAATTCCCAATTTCCAATTCCCAATTCCCAATTCCCAATTATTATTTATGCTGCGAAGACTGACAATTTATTTAATGGCTTTAACTTTCTTGTGGACGGCAACCGCCTGCGGTTCTCCTACCCCAGAAGCTCCTCCAAGTCCTGCGGCAAATCCTGCGACAAATAGAAATGTAAACACGGTGCGTCCTCCAGCCAACAATAACTTGGCTCAAGGCCAATATCCCGTACAGCAAGCTACCTACGACGATGCTGAGGGAGAATACAGTTTGATGTTGCTGAATACACCCGCCGGAACTCCCCCGGTTTACCGCAGCCGGGATTTACAAATGGCTCGGTTAACAAATGAAGAAATATCGGCAGGGAAGAAAAGTTATCTAAGTCTGGATAACAATAAAGCGAGCTTGCATTTGACAGAAGATTTTAAAATTGAGTACGTTCACAACGTTACTGAAACTGTTAACAATTCTCAAACAGGTCAGCAGGAAATGGTGGTAGTTCGGCAGCAATCAGGCTTCTGGGCGCCGTTTGCAGGGGCTTTGGCGGGTCAGGCGATCGGCAGTTTGCTATTTACACCGCGATATTATATGCCGCCTCTGTATCAGCCGGGGATTATGACAGGATATGGCGGGTATGGCAATACTTACGTCCAAGCTGTTAACCAATATCAAACTCGCTACCAAGCCCCGCCTGCTGCGGTGAGAAACCGTGAAGTTTTAAGGACGACCGGCCGCTTGCGATCGCCCTCATCGAACGTACCAGCAAGACGCCCAGCAGCGCCTGGGGCCAATCGATCGACCGGTTCGGGTTACGGCGGCAGCAATTTGAGGCGATCGCAGCCCGGTCAAAATCAAAACAGGCGCAGTCCTAGTTTTGGTAGCGGGAGGAGTTCTCGCCAACCGAGTCGCAATCGTTCTTTCGGAAGTGGCAGAAGGCGCTGATCAAAGAGATTGCAAAATAGCTGGCGATCGCACAATTGCTGAATCATTCCTGCACCTTAAAAAAGGTATGTAGTTGCGCTTGGGCGCTCTTTAAATCTCGGAAAGAGCGCCCAAGCGCAACTACATACCTAAAAAATCTTTAACTATTGTGATAGTTGCGTCCAGAAATATGAATAACTTAGATTGAGACTGTAGCCAAATTTTAGTTTAGCTTGTAGCCAACTTTTATCTATCCTCCCGATGCTACGCCACCGCAGGTGTTGACGGTGAAAACTTTGGAATAGTTGTTTGGAATAGTTGATGGGAGCGATCTCTGCCTCTGGCAGACTCAAAAAATATGTGATTTAATTGCTTTATTGATATGTAGGTGACAAGTATGTCTTCTTCACAACCCCCGTCAGGGAAAAGAAAACCTTTAGGATTTGATGAATTAATTGCGATAGTCGTTGCTTTCGGCACGATGGGAGCAATTTTCTTTTGGGTAACAGGCAGAAATCCCGATCGATTGAATGCCAGAAGTTGGCAATTTCCAGCCGTTTTTTCTCAACCTGCTGCTGAGCCTGGGAACTCTACAATATTAACGCCACCGGAGGCGATTCCCGAAGTGCGATCGCCCGCTAGAACGATCCTTCCCTCGCAACCTGATGTCGTCCCTGTGGCACCTGTAGGGCCACTTTTTCCAGTAGTTCCTCCTATGGGGACGGTTGTTGTTCCCGAAACGCCAAGTGAGCGCGAGGCTGTCCCTCCAGTCATTACCAAACCGAAAGCGGCTAAACCAAAAGCCGGGCCCGTTAAATTCTCCGATGTTCCTGACAAATATTGGGCGCGTCCATTCATTGTAGCTTTAGCCGATCGGCAATTTTTTGCTGATTTCACGGACAACAAGTTTCGGCCAGACGAACCGATTACGCGATCGGAACTAGCGCGCTTAATTCAGGGAATGTCGGACAAAGAACCGCGCCGCAAACCGATTAATTTTAAAGACGTGAAGAATAACAGTCCGATCGCTGGGGCGATCGACCACAGCGTCAAAACTGGATATCTTAAAGGATACCCAGACAATGCCTTCCGTCCCGATAAAGAAGTCCCGCGCGTGGAAGTCATCGCAGCTTTAGCTAGCGGTTTAAACCTGAAACCGTCAGCGAAAGCCAGCAGAACATTACAAGTTTATACAGACAGGAAAAAAGTGCCGAAATGGGCAGTCAACAAAGTAGCAGCAGCCACGGAAGCTGGCATTGTTGTCAACAATCCGAAACCCACTCTTTTGCAGCCTAATAAAATAGCAACTCGTGCGGAAGTAGCAGCCATGATTTACGAAGCGATGGCGAAACAAGGTAAGGTTCCTGTTAAGCCTTCTGACTATGTTATGAAGCCTGTAAAGCCATCGAAATAAGATTTTTGGGTGCAGTCGAACCAACGCCCCAGAATCGGATTTAATCGTTATTGTTTGTAGTAAGGACTTCAGTCCTTTTTTTTGTCTTTCCCGAGGACTGAAGTCCTCACTACGAAACTGGTTTGTAGTAGGGAATGCAAGTCCTTTTTCCAGATTTTCCGGGAGCATCTCAGTTTTGCATTTGTAGTGCTGTCCCCGCTCGCGTATTGTACAATACGCGAGCTCTTAAGCTCGCATTCAAAGAAAAAATGCTTTTTACCAGAATGATATGCTCCCGATTTCCTGCGGACTGAAGTCCTCACTACGAACCTGGTTTGTAGTAGGGAATGCAAGTCCTTTTTCCAGATTTTTCTGCGGACTGAAGTCCTCACTACGAACCTGGTAGATTAATCTTGGAACACCATAATGCTGCCAGAATAACAAGCCACCCAAACCTGATTAGTTTCCGGATCGTAAGTAATCCCGATCGGACTTGAATTAACATTAACTGTTTGCAGCACTTTCAGGTCGCTAGTCCTCACTTTGCTAACAGTATTCGATGAATAGTTAACCACATAAATCAGTTTGCCGTCACCAGAAATCGTCATGCTGCGAGGTGCATTTCCAGTCGAAACCTTATCTATCACTTCACCAGTTGCCAAATCGATCTTTGCCACATTCCCTTCACCGTTCAAAGTGGCATACATATACTTGCCATTGGGATCTATCGTCAAATGACGCGGCGCATTACCAATATTTCTCAACCATTCTACCGAAAAGTCTAGGAGATTTACTTTCGCAATATCGGAAGAACCCATGACGGCAATATAGGCATTTTTTGAATCGGGAGTAACCACAATACCCCGAGGATATGCACCCAGTTTTACCCGCTCGACTTCGCGATTTTTATTGATATCAACTACGCTCAAATCCCAAGTACACCAATTGCTCGCGAGTACGAAGCGATTGTCAGGCGAAACAGCATTAAATTTCGGAACCGCACCTACAGGAATTATCTTTTCTATTTTCAACGTTTGGGTGTTGATGCGGTACAGGAAACTTTGGTCGTGTTTGGCTGATGGAGAACACCTATCGCTCCCGGGATTGTCAAACCCAGAACCGTACATTTGATAGTTCGATACATAGCCATATTTACCATCTGTTGAAAAGGCGGCTTCTACGGGAGAACCTTTGTAATTGCCTTTGAATTTAGAAAAGCCAAATTTTGACAAGTTTACTGTATCGGAAATAGTCTTGACTAATTTAAATTTCCTATTGTAAACGGTGATGCTGTGGCTGTACATCATGTTTTGAGCAAAAAATAAACCGTCTCCCGAATAAACTATTGATTTCGGCGATATTTTGCCGTAAATAGTTTTTTTCAAAGTCATTTTTCCTTCGGTGTTTGCAAGCCTTTTGCCGGGTAATTCATTTTCTTTTTTGTCGGAGGTTGGCGCAGCAGTTTCTGTTTTAAATGGTGGTAAAAATGGTTCTTCAAAAAGAGGCTGTTTGGGCTGATTTTTAGTTGGATCTTCGAGTTGGTTGCTGTTTTCTGTGGGGGTAGGAGATGGCGAAGGTCGATCGACTTTTGACGCTGTTTTTTCCGCAGATTCCTTGTCAGCGCTGGCGGCTGGCGACTTGCCTTTGAGGGCTGACAAGGTTTGAGGGCCGATTATTCCGTCAACTTTCAGCTTGTTGTCTGCTTGGAACTTTTTCACCGCAGCCTGGGTTACGGAACCGTAAAATCCTGTAGCCCTACCGCCAAAATGTCCTGATGCTTGCAGAGTTTTCTGTATTTCGACAACTTCCGGGCCTGAATCGCCTTTTGTCATTCTGATGGCGAGGGCGGGATAGACTAAATTTAAAATTGCGAGAGAGATTGTAAAGAAGAGTAAAGGAGTTGCAGCTAAATTTAGGTGCGTTTTGGAGTTGGGCGATCGAGTTTGAGCTGGGGGCGTTTGCCAAGTTTCAGCTAAATGCAGGTAAGCCAATCCGTCCATAGTTTTTACGGGTATTTTTGATGCTATGATACACCAGCTAATACCATTTTAGATTTTAGATTTGAGATTTTGGATTTGAGATTTGGCAATCACTGATGATATAACGGTTTGGCTCTGGTCTAGTGTTGCAGGATTTTTGTTAACCGGTATAACACATTGATTAAAACGAAAATTTAATTATAATTACACCGAGGGTGCAATCTCCAAGCAGTTTTTAATGGTGCCAGCAAGTAGGAGCGATCGACAATGTTGAGTGAGGAACAAACGGCCGCAGGATCGACAACCCAAAAATCCCGCCAGACGGTGCTGTGGGACGGTGACGGCGGACTTTGCCAGCGGGCTTGGGTAGAAATAGATTTAGCAGCTTTAACTCACAATGTAAAACAGCTTAAGCATCTATTATCTCCCAACACAGAACTGATGGCAGTTGTGAAAGCGGATGCTTACGGACACGGTGCGATCGCAGTTAGTCAAACTGCATTGCAAGCAGGCGCTAGTTGGCTGGGAGTGGCGACAATTCCCGAAGGCATAGAATTGCGGGAAGCTGGGATAGAAGCACCGATTTTGCTGTTGGGGGCAACCAATACACCGGCACAGGTAAAGGCGATCGCCCAATGGCACTTGCAACCCACTATTTGTACTGCCAAACAAGCCCTAATTTTTTCGGAAGTTCTCGTCAGTCTCAACCAATCTTTGCCCGTTCACGCTAAGTTAGATACGGGAATGTCTCGCTTGGGTACTTCTTGGCAAGACGCAACAGAATTTGTGCAATTAGTCAATGGTTTGCCAAATTTAAAATTAGCCAGCATTTACTCTCACTTGGCGACAGCCGACAGTCCCGATCGCGCCGTGATGAGAGAGCAACAGCAACGGTTCAAAAAGGCGATCGCCCAAATCCAAGCAGCAGGAATTAACCCCTGTCACCTGCACTTGGCAAACTCTGCTGCCGCCCTCACAGACCCCGATTTGCACTACGATTTAGTACGAGCGGGTTTGGCTACCTACGGTCTTTATCCTGCTCCTCACTTGCAGGCGATCGCTTCTTTGCAGCCCGCAATGCAGGTCAAAGCCCGAGTAACGCAGGTGAAAACAATTGCAGCAGGCACCGGCGTCAGTTATGGCTATAAATTTATTGCTGGGCGCGAGACACAGATTGCCGTAGTTGGTATCGGTTATGCAGACGGGATTCCGCGCAATCTTTCTACTAAAATGCAGGTTTTAGTTAGGGGTAAATTTGTGCCGCAAGTCGGGGCCGTGACGATGGATCAATTAATGCTGGATGTGACCGATATTCCCGATTTAGAAGTCGGTGAAGTGGTGACGTTGTTGGGGAATGATGGAGAAAATAAAATTACTGCTGACGATTGGGCAGAAATCTTAGGGACTATTTCCTGGGAAATTTTGTGCGGTTTTAAACACCGATTGCCCCGCGTTACAGTAAACTGTTAACTAGCGGGAATACCGATCGCAGAGGTTGATGGCGAGGGAGCATCTCAATGAATGCAAAAAAGCAATTTCTTTACAGTGCTGTCCCCGCTCGCGATTATAGATCGCGAGCGGGGACAGCACTATAAAATCAAAACATCACAACTGAGATGCTCCCAATGGCGATCGGGACTATATTATAAGTTATACCAATTACCAATTACCAATTACCAATTACCAATTACTAATATGACAACGCTCCGCACAGTAAAACTAATATCTCAAACCTTCACCGCGCAGCTAGATGCAGAGAGAATACAGGCGATGCAAGTAGCTCAAGAATTCTCCAAAAAATTCGTAGAATTGGGGTTTCAGATTGTACCTCAAGTGCTGTGGGCGATCGGCATTTTGTTAATTACGCGATTTGCGATCGGGTTTGCGAGTAACGTGACTCGTCGAGCTCTGGGCCGCACCGAGCCCACGCTGCGGAAATTCTTAGTTCAAGCTGCCGAAATTGCGATTTTGATTGTCGGCGCAGTCGCGGCTTTGAGTCAGTTGGGAATTCAAACTACTAGCGTGGTGGCGGTAGTGGGTGCGGCGGGTTTGGCGATTGGTTTGGCGTGGCAAAATACTCTATCGCACTTTGCTGCTGGGGTAATGTTGATTAGTTTACGGCCTTTTGAGGTCGGAGATGCGATCGAAGCTACGGATGTGAAGGGAGTTGTCGATAGCATCGGGATTTTTTCAACAACCGTCGTGACGGACGATCGCATAAAAATTATTGTTCCGAATAATAATTTATTTAACGGTACACTGAAAAATACCACAGCGATGGGTACGAGGCGGGTAGACTTAAAAATTGATATTGGCGATCGGCCGATTCGTCCGATGATGGCCGAGTTACTAGAAATTGCCCATTCTCACCCGCTGGTGTTGGAAAATCCGCCCCCAACTTGTTTGGTAATCGAGATCTCTCCTGATACAACTATTCTATCCCTGCGACCCTGGTGCGCGTCGGTGGCCTACGAACAAGTGCGATCGCAAATTCAAGAACACGTCAAAGAAGCCATGAATGCCCACAAAAATCAACAACAATAAATAACACTTTTCAAACAAACGCAGTACAAAAAAACGATTTTCGTAGAGCACTGCCCCCGTGCTGGCACTTCCAGGTTTCTGATATATAGCTGATTAAGCTGGCATCTCCTGTATTAATCAAAAATCCCAAATCCCAAATCTAAAAATCCCAAATCTAAAATGAGTAATTGGTCTCCCCAGCAAATTTTGCAAGAACCCGGTGTCAGGATGTCCGCCACCGAGAAAGAAACAATTCTCAAAAAATTTCCGCCTCCCGACGAAAAAAAACAAATCTATGCCGACGCCATTTTTGAAGGCGGCGGCGTGCGCGGACTTGCATTTTTAGGCGCACTCAGATGCTGCCACGATTTGGGCATCCGCTGGCGAAAATTGGCCGGTACTTCTGCGGGTGCAATTACTGCGGCAGTATTGGCAACAGACTTGTCAATGGACGACTTGGAGGAGTTGTTAGGACAGCTCGATTATAGCCTATTTTTAACTCAAAAAAACAGTCCTCTAATTTTAAATGGCGACCCCGCCGACGACTTGCAATCCCCAGCTTGGACGCTACTTTTCCTCACAATTAGCCGCCAGATGGGAGAATATTCTGCACAACCTTTCCGGCAGTGGTTGGAAGCAACACTTGGTAAAGGTCACTTGCACACTTTTGCCGATGTCAAACAACTGGTAAAAGAGCGGGAATTAAAAGTAGTAATATCCAACCTAACTCGCGGTGAAATGTTGGTGCTTCCCGATGACTTGCGGCGGCAAGACTCTGCCGATTCCGATCCTTTGTACCAGCAGTTGCGGCTCCAAAATCCCGAAGACTTTAGCGTAGCTGAAGCGGTGCGGCTGTCGATGAGTATTCCGCTATTTTTTGAGCCGGGAAAACTGGGCAACGACTTAATTGTCGATGGCGGAATTCTGAGCAATTTCCCGCTGTGGATTTATGACAAACAATCTGTCGGTTCGACTCCCACTATGCCCCGCTGGTTTACCTTTGGGTTTCGATTGGTCGATACTGGCATTGAGAATCAAGTTAAAATTAACACTCCGCTGTCGATGCTGGCGGCGATGTTCCGAACGATGATGAAAGCAAGAGACCGCTATCACCAGCGGGAAATGGATAAAGGGCGAGTTATTAATATTGATGTGACTGAAGCTGGGGTAACGACGACGGATTTTCACCTTGATGGCGATCGCAAGGCTAAGCTATATCGATTGGGGTATGTGTCTACTAAGAGATTCTTTTTGAGTTCCAATTTTAGCTGGGAAAAGCACTTGAAGGCCAGGGGCTTTGGGGAATAGGAGAGGGGGAGAATGGGGAAATATCCCTTCCTCCTTCGACAAAACGTATACAGATTAAGGGTTTGAGGAATTTTAAAAATAGGGCTTGGCAAGAATAGGATGTGTGTGCTATAGTAAGTTACTGTCATCTTGGAGAGGTGGCTGAGTGGTCGAAAGCGGCAGATTGCTAATCTGTTAAGGGTGTTAACATCCTTCGAGGGTTCAAATCCCTCCCTCTCCGTTCTAAAACTTCCTTACCTAGCAACGACTCAAAGTCAAAAAAGGTACGTAGTTGCGCTTGAGCGCTCCGGAATTGCTAATCTAAAGCATAAAGGACAGACAAAAAAGGTACGTAGTTGCGCTTGAGCGCTCCGG